>NZ_DDKU01000050.1:19550-24694 GCF_002339775.1 Thalassolituus sp. UBA2590 | reverse complement strand
CCTCATCGCGACTCTCTGCAAAGTGAGTAACGCCGACCCGCCACTCTACGCTGCCGGCATTCTGGGCCTGTACCAGTGTCGAGTCGGCTTCTGCCAGCCGTGCTTTGCTGGCATACATCTCCAGGACCAGCGCATCATCAACAGCGCTCAGCAGCTGAGGAAACTGACCGGGCGGGGTACTCAGATCGAACAGGTTGCCTGTCAAGCCGAGCTCTCCGCGGGGCTCCCCGGGTGTCATCCAATAGCTTGTGAGTCGGTAAATATCGTTATCCAGCTGTAGGCGGGCCTGCGCTACGGCAGAGGCTGAGCGCTCCAGTGCCGCTTCAGCGCGAAGTTGATCGTTCATCGGAACGGCGCCGCGCTGGTGGCGTTTTTCAACGACCGCCAGCGCCTGTCTATTCAGGCGCAGGCTTACTTCTGCAATCCTGAGCCTTTCCTGCGAGGCAAGCGCCGCTATGTAGGCGCGGGTAACATCGCTCAGTAACGATAAGGTCCGGGACTTACTCTGAGCTTCTGTGAGTTCGTAGGCCGATAGTGCCTGTTGGCGGCGGGCTCTGCGCTGCCCGCCCAGTTCGATAACCGACGACAGGGCGAGGATGTACTCAGCCTGTGCTGCCTGTTGGTAGCTGCCATTACCGATAAGGTTGTCGGCCTCGCCACTGAGAATAAGCGGCGGAGCTAACGCCTGCGTATCGACATTGGCCTTGCTGGCACGCTTAAGGGCCGAATACGCTCTGAATTGTGGGTGCGCCGCTTGCGTGCGCTGAATGGTTTCATCGAGGGTCAGGGCCTGAGATGGCACTGACCACAAGGTACTGAGGCTCACAATCAGGCCCACAGCACCGCGTGTTATTGGTGATTTCATAAAATTTCCTGAATAGCTGATCTGTCGGGCAGCCATAAGGCAGCCCGGCAACGAGTGGCGTTATCGTTCAGCTATTCAGGCAATCGGAGGGCGACAGATCCCAGTGACGGGAGAGTGCGGTGGCCGGACAAAAGGGCCGGACTGTTTAATAGTCACACTACTCAGTTGTGGTACCGACCAGCGCTGAGGCAGCGTGGTAGGAGTTGTGTGTTGGTGGCTGTGACAACCTGCGTGACCAGTTTCCGGGCAAGCGTCCTCTGCTGTATGGTCCTGATGCTCATGATCGCTATGGTGGGCGGCATCATGATGGGCAATGTCTGAGGCGTTGGGATCGGCAGCAAAGACATCCGTCACTTCATTAAAAGGAGCGAGATTCTGCAACATCAGCACAAGCAGCATCATCACCAGCGCAGGTGATGTTCGGGATAGCTGATGTTTGCGGTCAGTCGCTAGCATAGGTTGTCAGGGCGAATCTTTTCGCGAACTCTTATCGGGATCTTTTGGTATAGTCATATACGACTACTTCTAGGATCTCAGCAATGGCAGCAGAAAACCAGTTGCACGTGACCTTTCGTGACGAAGATATAGAAAGTCTGCGCAAGCAGATGCTCAGTTTTGCGCGACTGCAGCTCGATGATGAGCATCTGGCCGAGGATGCGGTGCAGGAAGCTCTGGCCGGTGCGTTGAAAAATGCCTCTTCTTTTTCCCGCCAATCGACTCTGAAAACCTGGGTTTTCTCTATTCTGCGAAGAAAAATTGCGGATGTACTACGTGGGCAATACCGGGAACCGGTGCGCGAAGCCTGTAAGGAATGCAGCACGGACGACGACGAACTCTTTGATGGACGTGGGCATTGGCAGGCGGGAGCGACCCCCAGGCGCTGGGGTGACACGCATGAACTGGCTGATAACACTCAGTTCTGGCAGGTGTTTGATATCTGTCTTGAGGCACTGCCCGCAGAGCAGGCAAGGGTGTTTATGATGCGTGAATTTATTGAGCTGGATTCCGCAGAAATCTGCGCCTCGCTTGAAGTGTCGACGAGTAACCTTCACGTTCTTCTGCACCGTGCACGCCTGAAGTTGCGGGCATGTTTATCTGATCATTGGTTCGAGAGGGAGGCCTGACTATGTTGAGCTGTGAGCAAGCTACCCGTTTGTTATCCGAAGGGCAGGACCGCACTTTAACCTTCCCCGAAAAAATGAACCTGAAAGTGCACACCGCAATGTGTTCCGGCTGCCGCGAATTTGGTCGTCAGCTGGGCTCGCTAAGAACCTTGATTCAGGAAGAAAAAGACGCTGGGCCTGCGTCCGGTAAAAAATAATTTCTGTTCCTGTAAGAAAAGTGTCGGCAGGTGCGACTCACTCTATGTGCGGCAGAACCGCTGCTAATTTATTAATCAGAGAGAACTCACAATGAAAAAGACCATGACAACTTTATCTGCTGCAATGCTTCTTGGTGCCGCTTCGGCCACAGTCAGTGCTGCTGAAAATCCATTTGCATCACAGTCGCTGGAATCTGGTTATCAGGTTGCGGGCCATCACGCCGAAAAGTCTGCTGAAGGTAAGTGTGGCGAAGGTAAATGCGGTGAAGGCAAATGTGGTGCTAAGTCTGAATCTGAAGGCAAGTGCGGTGAAGGTAAATGCGGTGCTAAGTCTGAAGCCGAAGGTAAGTGCGGCGAAGGCAAGTGTGGCGGTGCCAAGTCTGAATCTGAAGGTAAGTGCGGCGAAGGCAAATGCGGCGGCTCTAAATAAGAGTCCTCTGGCAGAAAAAGGCTGACCGATGCTCAGAACAATGACTCAACACTATAACGCTGTACTTCAGCGGATCCTGCATCTCGATGGTCTTGCACCTCTGTTGCTTCGGCTTTATCTGGCGCCAGTGATGATGCAGGCGGGTTGGACGAAATTCCAGTCGTTCGACAGTACAGTGGCATGGTTTGGTAACGCTGACTGGGGCCTTGGGTTGCCATTCCCTGAGCTGATGGTTGTGCTGGCAGCAGGCACCGAGCTGGTGGGCGGTGCACTGCTGATACCGGGCATTGCAGTGCGGTTGGTCAGTATCCCGCTGATGGCGACCATGGTCGTCGCGGCCCTGACGGTGCATCTGGAATATGGCTGGCTAGCCATTGCAGACAGTAGTTCGTGGCTGGCCAATGAGCGTGTGCTGGAATCGGCGGAACGTCTCGAGCGGGCAAAAGGTATCCTGCAGGAGCATGGAAACTACAGCTGGCTTACCGGGCGTGGCTCCCTCGTTGTCCTTAACAACGGTATTGAGTTCGCAGCAACCTATTTTGTTATGTTGCTGACCTTGTTGTTTACCGGCGGTGGCCGCTATACCAGCGTTGACTACTATGTTTCACGCTTCCTGAATCGCAACTGAAATAGCGCATGCCTGAAACAAGCAGGGCCGCTGATTTATAGCGGCCCTGTTATTCCTGTCCTACATCTCGATCTTTCTGTCTGTCCTTAGTTCGTTCTGCGCATCAAGGTACCTTCGCGATTTTATAGGGGTTAATTCCGTCATTCGGGCGGCGCTTAAAGCGTTTATAGGTCCACTGATATTGAGCCGGGCATAGACGCACGCAGTTCTCGATAGACTGATTCATTGCCGTTGCGGATATTACGGGGTCTGGATCAAACTGCTCCGGCAGGGCGTCGAATAAATGAATATCGAAGCCTTCGGCATTGGGTAGGCGTTCGCCGAACGCATAAATCACCTGACAGCCGGTTTCGCGGATCATCTGATGCGGCAGTGTTGGTGTCAGGGTTTCAACCCCCATAAAAGGTGCGAATACGCCCCGCTCACGCTTGGGCTCCTGATCTGGCAGAAAGCCAACGACCTTACCTGCATTAAGAGTGGCGAATAATGCCTTAACACCGCCACCTGTCGTGGGCACCAGTTCCGCACCGACCGCCTCCCTTCGGGAGACCATCCAATCGCTGAAATTCTTAACTTTTGCGGGTCGATACATAATGGTCGCCGACGTTAAGGTGGCCAGCCAGGCACTGACGATCTCCCAGTTGCCAAGGTGCGGAGACATAAACAGCAAGCCCCGCTCATCGGCAAGCTTCTGCTCTAACAGTTCCTGATTGTGGACCTTCCGGACCATCGTCAACAGTTTTTCATGCGAGTAGCCCCACATGGGCCCCATCTCTCCACCGGTCATGCCGTTCTGAATCAGCGTGTCGTAGAGGAGGGTTTCGCGATAGTCTTCGCTTTTATCGGCAAAGCACATTGCCAGGTTCACTCGGGCGACCTCGCGTGATCGGGTCCGCTTTGATGCCAGTCGTTTTCCTAACATACGACCGATACGTTGAGCTGTCGGCAACGACACAAGCCCCATCAGCTTGATCGCACCAATCATCAGGTAGCCAATCAGATTATTCACATTTCTCACCTTCATCAGAGTGCCCAAAGTGTACAACCTACGCCATTGACGGTCACTTGCTGAGCCTCTGCTAAGCTTAAATAATCCCTGCAGGATATGGGGAGCCAAACTTACGCCATATAACTAATAAGTAGCAGTCGGGATTGTCATCGTTATGACGGAAGCGAGCTTTAATCTGCAGGGACAGAAAATTCTTATCGTTGACGACCTCGTCGAGGCGCGCAGCGCACTGAAAAGTATGCTGACGGTGCTGGGGGCTGATGATGTATATAGCGCCACCGACGGACGCGAAGCCGTTGAATACATCATGGAACACGATTTTGATCTCGTATTGTCCGACTACAACCTTGGTAAAGGCAAAGACGGCCAGCAGATACTAGAGGAAGCCCGTTACACCAACCGTCTGCGCGCGACGGCATCTTTTGTCATGATCACGGGCGAGAATGCGGTAGATCGGGTCATGGGGGCACTCGAATACGATCCGGACGCCTACGTCACTAAGCCATTTACTCTCAGCATTCTTCGCGAAAGGCTTTATCGTCTGAGCCTTCTTAAGACAGTTCTGTTGCCAATGAACCGGGCCATTGATCAGGGCCAGATCGATTGGGCGATAGAAATTGCAGACCAGATCAGGGTCGAGCACCCTCGCCTGTTACTGCCCGTTTCCCGGTTGCAAGGTAAGTTGTGCCTTAAGCAGGAGCGCTATGAGGATGCGCTTGAAGCCTACGCCCGGGTTCTGGAAAGTCGCCCGGCTTCCTGGGCCCGGCTCGGTCAAGCCGTGTGTTTCCATTTTCTCGGTGACACTGATCAGGCCGTATCCCTGATTCGGGCAACTCTTCTCGATCATCCCTTGTATGTTCAGTGTCATGACTGGTTGGCGAAAATACTCGT
>NZ_DDKU01000050.1:17452-19152 GCF_002339775.1 Thalassolituus sp. UBA2590 | reverse complement strand
CGGCAGCTTGAGTTAGGCCAGCTGGCGCTGACCAATGAGAGCTACACCGTCGCACAGGACGCCTTCGAGCAGGCCATGAGACTGGCGCGTTACTCCTGCTATAAAAGTTCTTCGACATATCAACAGTTCGTTGAGGCAGCGCAGCATAATCTTGATGCCGAGCAGACCAAAGAGAACCGCTTGTTGTGTAGTAAAGCGTTACGGGCTCTTGATGAGATGAAACAGGAGTTCTCCGGTAACATGGGGGTAGTTTTCGATGCGACGATCGCAGAGAGTCGCACCTATCAGGCGGTTGAGGATGACAACAAAGCCCGGAGTAGTGCAGATAAAGCCGAAGGCGTACTGGCTCGCATAAAAGAGCCCACTGGTGAGCAACAGTTGACGATGACGGAGGTGTATATTGACACCGGCCAGTCTGAGAAAGCCGTCAATATGGTTCAGACCATGAAGGATCAGGGAGTCGCCAGTACGTTGCTGCAACGGTTGGGGGCAATCGAAGAGCGCCTGTCGAACATCAATGCTCGCGAGAAATCAGCCGAGTTGAACGAGAAAGGCGTGGCTCATTATGAGCGGGGCGAACTTAAAGAAGCGATTGCGGCATTTGATCAGGCGACCCGGTTTGAAGAGGCGGGAATCAGTGTGCTCCTCAATGCGATTCAGGCAAAGGTCAGTTATATCGAAAACGAAGAGTTGGATGTTGGCCAGCTCAAAGACTGTTACCGCTTACTTCGCCGTATAGGCAGTGTTGGCCATTTTGATGAAAGGCATGATCGCTACCAACGATTGAAAGAAACCTGTGAGCGGCTACGTCGATCGGCGGGCCTTTAGGGGAGGGGAGAGTATGAACCTGAAAGATCTTGCCGGTGCGATCATTCATGACCTTAAGAATCAGCTGCACTCTGTGCTGCTGGAGGGTCAAAAGGCCATGAGGGATATGCCAGAAGAATATCGGGATAAGCTCTACCCCGTATTTGCCCGCAGTCGCCGGGTTCATCAGGATGCGATGCAGCTGGTGACGCTATACCGGCTGCAGGAGCGCGGCAACTTTCCGGCAGATGATGCCTGGCCGGCAGATACGGTAAAACACGCGATTGAGTGTTTTAAGGTGCATTGGCCAGATGTTGAAGTGCATGTTGAGATCGATCCAGACTGTCAGGGGTACTACAACGATTCACTGATGCAGATGGCGTTAACGAATTTGCTGAACAACAGTGCTCAGGCGGGCGCGAAGACCATCTCTGTATCCGCGCAGGAACAAGGCCCCGGACTCCTGATGCGCGTCAGCGACGACGGTCCGGGATACCCGGATGATGTTCTTGACGGTAGCGGCGACAGCGACAAAGAAGGCGGAACAGGCATGGGCTTGTATTTCACCGAACTGATCGTCGCTCATCATTCTACACCGGCGAAACCAGCCACTCTCGACCTGCACAATGCCGCCGGTGGCGGTGCAGAGGCGGTCATCACTTTACCCTGAGTGGGAGTCAGGCCGTCTCGCCAACCTCAAGCAGGCGGAACACGAATTCTTTCGTGCCCTTGTTCTTCAGTTCTTCCCAGTGAGCAGGAAATTCAGGCTCGAGGCTGGCTTCGTGTTCGATGTATACCAGAGCGCCCGGTAACAGCGTCAGTTTGTTTAATGCAGGTTGTAGCAGATCTTTGCCGAACGGTGGATCGAGAAACACCAGATCGTAGGGCTCTGG
>NZ_DDKU01000050.1:0-17163 GCF_002339775.1 Thalassolituus sp. UBA2590 | reverse complement strand
TGGATCGAGAAACCCCAGATCGTAGGGCTCTGGGTTCTGGTCAAGCCACATCAGGGCATCTCCGGCCCAGACCTGGGCATTGCGGGCGTCAAGCTGCTTGAGATTGTCTTTCAGTTGAAACGCAGCCTTCGCGTGCTTTTCAAGGAAAATGACCTCTTTTGCGCCTCTGGAAAGCGCTTCAAACCCAAGCGCTCCACTGCCAGCAAACGCGTCGAGTACCCGAGCCCCCTCAATATCAGATTGCAGCCAGTTAAACACGGTCTCGCGAACACGGTCCATGGTAGGGCGCAGGCCATCAATTGCGGGAAAGCGCAGTCGGCGAGAACGCCACTGGCCACCGATAATGCGTAATTGGTGATGAGATTGTCGGCTCACTCAGAGCTCCGTGGTGCAGATGAATTCGCTTCTGTAAGACACTGCGCAAACGCTTCTGGTTCAGTGCGTTGCGATACGGCAAGTGCCTGATACAGTTGGAGAAAATACTCCTCAGACCGCTGATGGTAGGCAAGTTCTGCAGCAATGTCGATGGCCGAAACCGGGTTCAGCCACTCGCGCCGCAGGCGTTTAATTTCGTTCTCCCGGAAGCTTGCCCATGCTTCTCTGCTTGGGGCAGGTTTGCTCCCCGAAGCGGCGGGTTGTGCTACGCCCGCGCCGCGCTCCCGGTTCCACCATAAAGCGCCTGCTGCATGTGCTTGCTGACAAGCAGAGGTTTCTTTCTCAGGCGTGTCGGGTGTTGTCAGAGAAAGTTTCTGAATAATAAACGAAGCAGCCTGCTGCATTTCAACGTCGGTCAGCGGGCCTTGCAGAGCGAGTCCTGCAGGACGCGGTGCTGCTATTGGGGTGATTTGGGTTGCGAGATGAGACGCCCACTCACTCGCGGGAACCTGAGTCCTGAATGCGTAGTGATCTTCGCCGGTAATGGATATCTGCAGACTGGACGATGCCGTGGCCTGCCAGTAGACAGGGACACCTTTATTGCTATGCCACAGGTGCCAGCCGGTATCTGCCAGCGGTGGGGCGTCTAAAGGTTCGAGGGGGGAGTCTTCACTGGTGGTAAAACTCAGATTGATGACCGTGATGATAAGGAGGCAGCCGATGATAAGAGCATTCAGGGTGCGACGGCTTAATCCATGGAACATCTAAGGAGAACTCCCTGTAAACAACTCATAGTGTTAGGATAGCACCCCATCAGCGCACATGCGCCCATCCTGACTGATCAGATTCAGAGACGCCGATGTTTGATTTTTTTAAACGTAAGAAGAAAAGCCCTGAGAATGCTCAGCCTGCAGACCAGCAGGCACCCCAACAGGTAGAAGAAACGAATGATGTAGCGGAAGCTTCCGAGGCTGCCAATCTGGTACCGGAGGCGCCGCTGGTTCAATCGGATGCTCCGGTCAGTGAAACTGAGGAGATCCTTCAGAAGGCTGTGGAGCCCGTTCCAGAACCAGTGACAGAGGCTGCTCCGGAAAAAGAAGAGCCTTCAGAGCCTGAGATCAAAGCAGAGGTTGCAGCATCGCAGATTGCTGCTGATGATATTGCAGTCGAGCCAGAAGAAATAGCCGATCCAGACGTGATGGTACCGGTGCCTGAAAAAGCCAAAGACGAGAAGAAAGGCTTCTTCGGGCGCATGGCGGCAGGCCTGAGCAAGACACGCTCTAACCTGACCGATGGCCTCTCGACTCTGCTGCTGGGCAAAAAAGAAATCGACGACGACATGATGGAAGATCTGGAAACCCAGCTCATCATGGCCGACGTAGGTGTCGAAGCGACGACCGAAATTATCGACCGTCTTACCAAGCGTGTGGGTCGTAAAGAATTGCGTGATTCAGACGCATTGTACGAGGCTCTGATTGAAGAACTTCAGGACATGCTCGCGGTGTCGCAGAAGCCACTGGTGATCGACAGCAGCAAAAAGCCGTACGTGATTCTGATGGTCGGTATCAATGGCGTGGGTAAAACGACGACGATTGGCAAGCTTGCGAAGCAGTTTCAGGCGCGCGGCAAGAGCGTTATGCTGGCGGCGGGTGACACTTTCCGTGCTGCTGCAGTAGAGCAACTTCAGGTCTGGGGTGAGCGCAATAATGTGCCCGTAGTCGCCCAGCATACCGGTGCGGACTCAGCGTCTGTGCTGTTTGATGCCGTGCAGGCAGCGACGTCCCGGGGCGTCGATATCCTGATTGCCGATACGGCCGGTCGTCTGCACAACAAAGACAACCTGATGCAGGAGCTGGAGAAAGTCGTTCGTGTTATGAAAAAGATCGACGACACCGCGCCGCATGAAGTGATGCTGGTTCTGGATGCGGGTACCGGCCAGAACGCGATTAACCAGACCAAAACCTTCCTACAGTCGGTGGGCGTCACCGGCCTGACGTTGACCAAACTCGATGGTACAGCAAAAGGCGGCATCATCTTCGCACTGGCGAAGCAGTTTGGCCTGCCGGTGCGTTACATCGGTGTCGGTGAGAAAATCGAAGACCTGCGTCCGTTTAATGCGGATGACTTTACCCGGGCGCTGTTCCGGATCAGCGACGACTGACGGATTTTTCTATGCCAATGGTACGCTTCGATGGGGTCAGTAAAAGCTACCCCGGCGGTAAAGAAGCTCTGAGCAAGGTCAGTTTCGAACTGGCGCGCGGTGAGTTCGCATTTCTGACCGGGCACAGTGGCGCCGGT
Source organism: Thalassolituus sp. UBA2590 (assembly GCF_002339775.1). Taxonomy (NCBI): domain Bacteria; kingdom Pseudomonadati; phylum Pseudomonadota; class Gammaproteobacteria; order Oceanospirillales; family Oceanospirillaceae; genus Thalassolituus; species Thalassolituus sp. UBA2590. The sequence goes on along the minus strand of NZ_DDKU01000050.1, from coordinate 14,490 downwards.
AAAAGTACCTTGCTCAAACTGATGTTGCAGATGGAGCGTCCATCAGAAGGTCAGGTGTTCGTTGACGGTGATTGCGTCAACACCATGAAGAGCTCTCAGGTGCCTTTTCTACGTCGTAAGGTGGGGGTGGTGTTTCAGAATCACCAGCTACTGTTCGATCGCACTGTTTACGATAACGTTGCCATGCCTCTTCTAATTGCGGGTTATCAACCTGCCGAAGCCGCACGCCGGGTTCGTGCCGCCCTCGACTCAGTGGGGTTGCTCGGCTTTGAGCGTCGCAACCCGATTGAACTGTCTGGTGGTGAACAGCAGCGGGTTGGTATCGCCCGCGCTGTGGTCAATAAACCCCAGTTGCTGCTGGCGGATGAGCCGACCGGTAACCTTGATCCTGAGCTTTCTGAAGAAATCATGAAGCTCTTTCTGCGTTTTCAGCAGGTGGGCGTCACCGTGTTGATTGCAACGCACGATATCGCCCTGATTGAGCGGATGGGCCATCGGCGCCTGATTCTGGATCACGGCACTCTTCACGACAGCGGTCCGCGCGCTGGTTTTGAGCGGGGTGACCATGTCCGCACCTGATTCTCCAAAACGCCAGACAGCGAATGCGCCCCGCAAACCTCAGGCAGGCGCCTCAACACACAAAATCAGTCTTAAAGACCGTCTTAATGGCTGGGCCCAGCAACACCAGCTGGTGGCTGTTGAAACCCTGATGCGATTGCTGACGAAACCGCTGGGCAGCATCATGACCTGGCTGGTGATCGCGATTTCACTGACTCTGCCCGGCGCCATGTGGATGACGCTGGATAACCTCAGTCAGCTGAGTAATCGCTTCCAGGCGTCAGGCAGCATGAGCGTTTACCTGAAACCCGCGGTTCGGAATGATCAGGCGCAACAGTTGTTGAGCCGAATTGAAAGCATGGACGGTGTCGCCGATGTACGTTTTATCAGCGCGGATGAGGCACTTGCGGAGTTCCGCGCCAGCTCAGGGCTGGGCGAAGCGCTGGACCTGCTGCCCGAGAATCCTTTGCCGGGCGTGATTGTGGTGGAGCCTGAGCTTGCTCTGCCGCAGCAGGACGTGATTGCACTGGCGGATACGCTGCGGAGCGAATCCCGCGTTGATAGTGTGGAGCTGGACACCGCCTGGCTTGATCGCCTGCATGCGCTGCTGGCTTTGAGTGAGCGGATTGTCTGGGTGATGGGCGCCTTACTCGCACTCGGTATCCTGCTGGTGGTCGGTAATACCATTCGTCTGTCGATCGCAGCGCGGGTTGATGAGATTCGTGTGACCAAACTGGTTGGGGCGACGAATGCCTGGGTTCGCAGGCCGTTCCTGTATACCGGTCTCTGGTTTGGCATGGTCGGTGGCCTGGTATCGTGGATACTGCTGGCAATCGGTTGGGCTCTGGTGAGCGGGCCTGTAGAAGATCTCGCTGCACTCTATGGCTCCGAGTATCGCTTGCTGCCTCTTTCTGCAGGCGCTGCACTGGTGCTGTTGCTGGGCGCTATGCTGCTCGGCTGGCTGGGCGCCTGGTGGTCTGTGGTGAGGCATCTGCACCGGATTGAGCCCTGATAGCTGCGTATTACGTGGGTCTTCCGTGAGCTTTACGTTTACCGACACTCTATCGACACAATAGTAAGAGTAATGGCGCTATTATGATCGTATAAAGAACGGTGAATGGCATTGAAGGGAACTTATCCAGCCATTTGCGGTCTTAAATAGTGGTGCTAAACTTAGCGCTCGATTTTGATTATCACGCGTTTGAAAACATGACTTACGAGTGTAATCAGGTCGCTGTAAGTTGCTGATTGAGCAACAGAATTCCTTCAGGAGTGAGAGATGAACAACGGTTTGCAAGCAGTATACGCGATGTCTCCGGGTGCTAACCTGGAAGCCTACATTTCGACTGTTAATGCTATTCCTGTGCTTACGCCAGAAGAAGAGAAAGATCTGGCAGAGCGTTTTCATTATCAAGAAGACCTGGAAGCAGCGCGTCACCTGGTGATGTCGCACATGCGCTTCGTGGTACATATTGCACGTAGCTACTCGGGTTACGGCCTGAACCAGGGCGACCTGATTCAGGAAGGCAACGTCGGTCTGATGAAGGCGGTAAAACGTTTTAACCCTGAGGTGGGCGTACGTCTGGTGTCCTTTGCTGTGCACTGGATCAAAGCAGAGATTCACGAGTTTATTCTGCGCAACTGGCGCATCGTCAAAGTTGCGACCACCAAGGCGCAGCGCAAGCTGTTCTTCAACCTGCGCAGCCAGAAGAAAAAACTGGGCTGGTTGTCTCAGGACGAAGCAACTGCGATTGCAGAAGACCTGGGTGTTGAGACCAAAACGGTATTTGAGATGGAAGGCCGTCTGAATGCGCACGATGCTGCATTTGATGCAGGTGCGGACGACGATGACGAAAGCGCGTACAAGGCGCCTGCTTATTACCTTGAAGACCACAGTCAGGACCCGGCTCAGCTGGTCGAAGCCGATAACTACGAACAGGATGCGAATGGCCGTCTGGCAGACGCGATGGCGGATCTTGATGATCGCAGCCGTACTATCCTGCAGCAGCGTTGGTTGAGCGAAGAGAAAGCAACGCTTCACGAGCTGGCTGATATGTACAAAGTATCTGCTGAGCGCATTCGCCAGCTAGAGAAAAACGCGATGAAGAAGCTGAAGAACGCAATTGGTACTGATCTGGTACTGGCGTAATTATCGCTTCGCAAGATACGTTCGAAAGCCGCTCAATGAGCGGCTTTTTTCTTTGTCTGACGACGAACAATACGAGGCATTGCGGTAATAACCTTGCCTTGTCATAAAAATGTCATATATCGGACCGATACTCTGCAACCCTGTGATTTCCGGGCGCCAAAGGTGCTTCGGGCGGGTTACAATCGATCTGAAAATTCCCCGCCGGCTCAGGAGTAAATCTCATGGCTTTTAACGATGCTCAACGCTTTTTCCCGGAAACCCGTATGCGCCGTATGCGCCGGGATGATTTCTCCCGACGACTGATGCGCGAAACCCAGCTCAGTGTCGACAACCTGATCTACCCCATGTTTGTGCTTGAAGGGCATCAGGAGCGTGAGCAAGTGGCATCAATGCCGGGTGTAGATCGCCTGTCGATTGATCTGCTGATTGAAGAGGTTAAACACCTTTATAAACTGGGTATCCCTGCGGTAGCGCTGTTTCCGGTGACGCCGGCGGATGCCAAGTCTGAACTGGCCGAGGAGGCGTTCAACCCGAACGGTCTGGCGCAGCGCGCGGTTCGTGCCATCAAAGATGCCGTGCCAGAGATGGGTGTGATTACCGATGTGGCGCTCGACCCCTTCACGACACACGGCCAGGACGGAATTATCGATGCGGAAGGTTATGTGCTGAATGACCGCACCGTAGACACCCTGGTACGTCAGGCACTGTCTCATGCGGAAGCCGGTGCGGATGTGGTTGCTCCGTCGGACATGATGGACGGTCGTATTGGCGAAGTCCGTGCGGCACTGGAGCAGGAAAACTTTGTGAATACGCGCATCATGGCGTACTCCGCAAAATACGCGTCTGCGTACTATGGGCCGTTCCGGGACGCGGTGGGTTCTGCCGGTAATCTGGGCAAGGCCGACAAGAAAAACTACCAGATGGACCCTGCTAATACGGATGAGGCACTGCATGAAGTGGCGCTTGATCTGGCAGAAGGGGCCGACATGGTCATGGTGAAACCTGGCATGCCGTATCTCGATATTGTCCGCCGGGTGAAAGACGAATTTAAAGTACCTACCTTTGTGTATCAGGTCAGTGGCGAATACGCCATGCATAAGGCCGCGGCACAGCAAGGGTGGCTGGACGACAACGCCGTCATGATGGAATCACTGATGTGCATTAAACGCGCTGGGGCAGATGGAATCCTGACCTACTTCGCGAAACAGTTTGCTGAATTAGGGGACGTCTGATCAGGCGCTATCCTTAAAGCAGGATTTTTAGGTACCCTGATGACAATCGCTGAAAATACACAGACCAAAGCAGAACAGCCGCCGGAGCTATCCATGACGGACGTACAGGATATAGATCTCAACAGCAGTGAGTTTTACATCAACCGTGAACTCAGCCACCTGCAGTTTAATATCCGCGTCTTGGAGCAGGCGCTCGACGAAGCGCATCCTCTGCTCGACCGTTTGTTCTTTCTGTGTATTTTCAGTAAAAACCTCGACGAATTCTTTGAAGTGCGTGTTGCTGATCTGGTTCACCAGCTGACATTTAATCGGGAGCAGTCGGGGATAGATGGTCTGCATCCGGCTCAGGTGCTGGACGAAATCTACTCACTCTGCAGTACCACCGTCGAACGTCAGTATGAAATTCTTAACGACACTCTGCTGCCGCAATTAAAAGAGCAGAATATTCACTTCCTGCGACGTGCTGAGTGGAACGACGAGCAGCGTATCTGGATACGTGATTACTTTGATGACAGTATTCAGCCACTGATCAGTCCGATCGGTCTGGACCCCTCGCACCCGTTCCCACGACTGGTGAACAAAAGCCTGAACTTTATCGTCGCGCTCGATGGCAAAGATGCGTTCGGGCGCCAGACTGGTCTGGCTATCATTCCTGCGCCGCGTTCATTGCCGCGTACTTTGCGCTTACCGGATGAGCTGGTGCAGGAGGGCGGAGATCACTTTGTTTTCCTGTCATCGATTATTCACGAATACGCCGATGAACTCTTTCCGGGGATGACGGTGAAAGGCTGTTACCAGTTCCGTGTAACGCGAAATGCTGACCTGGATATTGACCACGAAGAAACATCCGACCTCGCCTCGGCACTTGAGGACGAACTGCACTCGCGTAATTTCGGTGAAGAAATGCGCTTAGAAGTCGCGGACAACTGCCCTGACGAACTGATCAGCTTTCTGCTGCGCCAGTTCAACCTTGATGAGTCTGACTTATTTAAAGTGAACGGTCCGGTGAACCTTGGTCGCCTGATTGAAGTGATTGATCAGATTAATCGTCCGGATCTTCGTTACCCGCCATTTACGCCGGGGCTGCCGAAAAACGTTAATTTTAAAAAGAGTATTTTCGAGAGTATCCGCGCGAAAGATACTCTGTTGCTGCATCCGTTTGAGTCCTTCACGCCTGTGGTCGACCTGTTACGTGAAGCCGCGAAAGACCCCAGTGTTAAATCGATCAAACAGACGCTATATCGCACCGGTGCTAAATCAGAAATTGTTAATGCATTGGTAGACGCTGCCCGCAACGGTAAAGAAGTCACGGTGGTGATTGAGCTGCGCGCGCGTTTTGATGAAGAAGAAAACCTCTATCTGGCGAACCGCCTTCAGGAGGCGGGTGCCGTCGTCGTGTATGGCGTAGTGGGGTATAAAACCCACGCCAAAATGATGCTGATTGTGCGTAAAGAGGGCAATCAGTATCGCCGCTATGTACATCTGGGCACGGGCAATTATCACGCAGGGAATGCGCGGGCGTATACCGACTACAGCTTTATGACCTGCGATGATTCAATCTGCGAAGATGTTCATAAAGTGTTCCAGCAATTAACCGGCATGGGCGAAGTCATGCGGGTGAAAAAGCTGTTTCATGCGCCCTTTACTCTGCATAAGCGTTTAATTCAGCTGATTGATCGTGAGCGTGAACATGCGGATGCCGGCAAGCCTGCATTAATTCGCATGAAAGCCAACGGCCTGACCGAACCTAAAGTGATCCGTGCTTTGTATCGTGCGTCTCAGTCGGGGGTCAAAGTCGAATTGATTATTCGTGGTATGTGCAGCCTGCGCCCGGGTATTCCGGGGGTGTCTGAAAATATCGAAGTCCGCTCAATTATCGGCCGTTTTCTGGAGCATACGCGTGTGTATTACTTCCTTAATGGCGGTAACGATGAGATTTATGCGGGCAGTGCCGACCTGATGGAGCGTAATCTGTTGCGTCGGGTTGAAACCGCGTTTCCGGTAGAGACCAATAAGATCAAAGAGCGGATGAAAGAAGAGCTTGAGATCTATGTGAAAGACAACACCCAGGCCTGGGTTCTGCAGACTGACGGCTCTTATGTCCGGGCGCAGCCGGGGCCTGACGATGAGACCATTTCTGCACAAAGCTGGTTGCTCGATAAACTGGCGGCGAGTAGCGGTACGCCAAGCGCAAGCTGATCCGGAACACAGGCAAATAAAAAACGGGGCATTGCCCCGTTTTTTTTTGTGCTTTTTGGACTCTCGTGTTCCGGGCTTTCGTTTTCTGGGCTTCTGGCTCAGGCTATGGTGAGCACCAATCCGGCAGCTTTCTGCAATTCAACTTCCTCTTCCATATCCTGAGACGTCAGCGGGAAGCTATCCTGCCAGCCTTCGGGGAGCTTCAGCAGCAGAGTATCCTTGTCGATGCTTGCCTCAGGCAGAGGTACGTCGTAGGCCTCGCGGCTGTGATTAAGCACGATGGCCACGCGCAGAATACGTATCAACCAGAGAGCGATGGTTTGCTGTCGGGCGGGCAGTAATTCGAGTTCTTCCGGGTGGATTTTGCGTCGGTGGTTGCGAACCAGCAGGGCCAGTAACATCTGCCCCTGACGGGTAAAACCCAGCATGTCAGAATGTTGTAGCAGATAAGCGCCGTGTTTGTGGAATCCACTGTGAGCGATGCTCAGGCCAATTTCATGGACGCGGGCGGCCCAGCTTAACCATTGGGCGAGCTCTTTGCGTGCGCCAATGTCTTTGCGTATCTGATTGAACAGAGCAAGCGCTGTCGCTTCAACGCGGTCAGCCTGTGCGGTGTCGACATAAAAGCGCTCCTGCATGGAGGCGATAGAGCGGCTACGTACATCTTCATGTTCTGAGCGGCCGACCAGATCCCAGAGTGCGCCCTCGCGCAATGCGCCATCTGAATAGCGCATGTGCTTGATATCCAGCGTCTGAAATACGGCAGTGAGAATCGCCAGACCACCAATAAATACCTGACGACGGTCGGGTTTCACGCCTTCAATGTCGACGTCATCAACGGTTTCGTAATCCAGGCAGTGATCGACTAATTTCTCAAGGCCGTCTGGGGTGATACCTTCATTGCCCCAACCATTACTGATGATGGCTTGTTCGACAGCGCGGATAGTGCCCGAAGAACCGATTTCACTTTTCCAGCCCAGCTTTTTGTACTGGGCCTTAATATTCAGCAGTTCCTGCTGAGCAGCCGACACCGCTTTTTTAAACTGTTTGCGGGTGATCTTTCCATCAGCAAAGAAGCGTTTGGTGAAAGACACACAGCCCATGTGCAGGCTTTCCAGAGCTTTCGCTTCGAAACGTTCACCGATAATAAATTCGGTACTGCCGCCGCCAATGTCGACCACCAGACGCTGACCACCATCGTCTGCCTGAGTGTGTGCAACTCCGAGATAAATGAGGCGGGCTTCTTCACGGCCAGCGATGACCTCGACGGGGTAGCCCAGCACTTCCTCAGCGCGATCAATAAACTCACGACGGTTACGGGCAGCGCGCAGTGCGTTGGTGGCGAATACCACGATTCTGTCCGGGTCCATGCCCTGAAGGCGCTGACCAAACTGAGCGAGGCAATCGACGCCGCGCTGGATGGCCTCCTCGCTGAGATAGTTCTGATTGTCCAGGCCAGCGGCCAGCTGAACTTTTTCACCGCGTTTTTCCAGAGTACGTATTTCACCCTGAAATTCTTCTGCGATCATCATGTGAAAACTGTTTGATCCGAGATCGACAGCGGCAATACGGCTGGATTCGACCTCTGCTGAATACTGCTCTGACATAACTATCTGTTTCCAATAACCCTATGATGAATATGCCTTCCGGCGTCTCTGGCGTCCAGTCGAATAATCCAATTGATTCCGCATCAATGTGGCGTACAATAACCCTTTCTAACTGATTGCACTTTTCTGCAGGGGAATTTCATGAGCGATAACATTATCACCGTAACCGACGATTCATTTGACGCTGACGTGCTGGGTTCAGACGTTCCTGTACTGGTGGACTTCTGGGCGGAGTGGTGTGGCCCTTGCAAAATGATCGCGCCGGTTCTGGAAGAAATCGCCGATGACTACGCAGGTAAGCTGAAAATTGCCAAGTTGAACATTGATGAAAACGAAGCCACTGCGCCTAAGTTTGGTATCCGCAGCATCCCGACTCTGATTCTGTTCAAGAACGGCAACGCTGAAGCGACCAAGATCGGTGCAATGAGCAAGTCTGAACTGGCTGCGTTCATCGAACAGGCGATCTGATCTCCCTGTCAGCTGTATTCCGCACTGCAAATGGGGACAAATGTCCCCGCAGTGCTGGACAACCCCCCTATATCTGTCTATATTGACTCCGCAACATTGAAAGCGGGCCATAGCTCCGATCAACGCTGCCCTCCATGGCGATTCTGCCAGGTTTTCTTCAGATCCAGCATCTATCTAATTCAAATAACCTAACCGTATATACCTATACCTATGAATCTCTCAGACCTGAAACTCAAATCAGTCCCCGAATTGCTGAAAATCGCCGGCGATATGGGAATTGAGCACGTCAGCCGTACCCGTAAACAGGACATCATCTTCGCCATTCTGAAAACCCACGCAAAGAGTGGTGAAGACATCTACGGTGATGGCGTACTGGAGATTCTTCAGGATGGCTTCGGTTTTTTACGCAGTGCGAACAGCTCATATCTGGCCGGACCCGATGACATTTATGTGTCGCCGAGCCAGATCCGTCGCTTTAACCTGCGTAAGGGCGATAAAATCGCCGGTAAAATCCGTCCTCCGAAGGACAACGAGCGTTACTTCGCGCTGTTGAAAGTTAATGAGATTAACGACGACAAGCCAGAAAACGCGAAAAATAAAGTACTGTTTGAAAACCTGACTCCGCTGTTCCCGAACGAACGTCTGATTCTGGAAGCTGGTAACGGCTCTACTGAAGACCTGTCCTCCCGTGTACTGGATCTGGTCGCCCCAATCGGTAAAGGTCAGCGTGGCCTGATCGTTGCGCCACCGAAAGCTGGTAAAACCATGCTGCTGCAGACCATCGCGCAGTCTATTACCCGCAACAACCCGGAGTGTGAGCTGATTGTCCTGCTGATCGACGAACGTCCGGAAGAAGTAACAGAAATGAAGCGTTCTGTACGCGGTGAAGTTGTGGCGTCGACCTTTGATGAGCCGCCAGCCCGTCACGTACAGGTTGCTGAAATGGTCATCGAAAAAGCCAAGCGTCTGGTTGAACACAAACGCGACGTGGTCATTCTGCTTGACTCTATCACCCGTCTGGCCCGCGCTTACAACACCGTTATCCCTTCCTCAGGTAAGGTACTGACCGGTGGTGTCGATGCTAACGCCCTCGAGAAACCAAAGCGTTTCTTCGGTGCGGCACGTAACATCGAAGAAGGTGGCTCTCTGACCATCATCGCGACTGCGCTGGTTGATACTGGTTCTAAAATGGACGAAGTTATCTTCGAAGAATTTAAAGGTACCGGTAATCAGGAACTGCACCTCGACCGTAAGATCGCCGAGAAGCGTATCTACCCTGCGATCAACATCCGTCGTTCAGGCACTCGTCGTGAAGATATGCTGTTCAACGAAGCTGATCTGCAGCGTCTGTGGATTCTGCGTCGCCTGCTGGCTGAAATGGAAGACGTACAGGGCATTGAATTCCTGCTCGATAAACTGCGTCAGACCAAGACCAACGACGAGTTCTTTGATTCGATGCGTAAGGGAAAATAAGTCCTTACTCGCTCAGAAACGCCCGGTCAGCTTTGCTGCCCGGGCGTTTTTATTTGTACTTCTGTTCGACTTTTTCAATCACGTCATTGGCAATCCGAAGGCTTTCGAGAAGATCAAGCAGGTTGTAGTCCAGATTGACGTTAAGATGGGTCTTCTGGCCATCGAAGAAGTCGGGGTTTTTGCCTTCAAACTGTAGTGACAGGTTTAACTGTCCATCCGGCTGATAGCGCACACCTGACTGTAGCTCGTCATACTGAAAATTCTGTAACAGCTTCATTGCCATTCCGACGCTCTGGTCTGCCTGAGCGAGGGCATCGGCACTTTCGTCCTGATATTTGATGGTACCACCCGGGTCCCGGGCGAATAGATTGCCTCCCGGTACCATAGGACCCTCTTTGGTCAGCACAATCGGCAACATACCATCCAGCAAGCCGGTGGCTTTGATACCGGCTTCTTTCTCAATGGCGGCAATCTGACTGAGCTGCAGATGATCAAGACGAACACCGAAGGCATTGACGTCTTTGCGACTGTCATAGTGAATCTCAGGTGCATAGATCCGACCACCCAATAAGTCGGTGTGGATTTCGTAAACATCCACTTCGAAATAGCTGAGATCTTCCGGGAAGCGCGTCTGCGTCCGGGCAAGCAGGTTGGTCAATGGAATACCACTGTCGAGCTTGCTGCCAGACAACTGTGCATCCAGTTGGTATTCGCCCTGCTGCGGGCGGCGCAGGGCAAGCATGGCATTCCATTCTTCGAGGGTGATGCTGTTGTCGTAAATCAGGCCTACGCCATCAGCTCTGAGCATCATATCGGGAGTCAGCTCGAATCCATTTTCGCTGCTTTGCCAGTCCAGCCAGCCTTGTCCTGACAGGTGGCCATTAAGTAGCTGAACGCTGGTCAGGTTGGCCATGTCTGCAAGGCCGAGCGCCATCCAGTCGAGGCTCGCATCGGTCAGATGCCATTGCAGAGAACCATTGCCGGACAGCAGGTCATGCTCAGCCCGGGTGCGGAAATGAATCTCTCCGTTCGCAGCGGTGAGATCAAGTGACGCATCCACTCGTTCACGGATCTCGTCCATCGTGATGGTAACCGGGCCGCTGAGGCTGATGTCCGGTATTGGCCATAGGCCCCAGTCAGAATCATTGAGGCGCGCAGAGAGCGTGCAGTTACCCAGCAGACCGTTTGCAAGGTCCTGAAGGTCGATGTCGCCCGGATCGCAGCCAAGATGTGACGGCGCAAACCGCAGGCGGGCATCCTGTTCTTTCGATATCGCTGTGAAAGGCGCTATTTTCAGGCGCAGGTCTCTGGCTTGTACATGCCGGTTGTCATCAAGGCTGCCTTTGACCATCAGGTTCTGCAATACAGAAACAGTCAGCGGTGATACAGCCCAGCCCTGCCAGGGAGCAATCTCGGTATTGAGAACCAGCCCATCGTCCGAAGCAATCGACCATTGTCCTGTGTCGCTGATTTCTGCATTGAAACGCCCGTTACCTGTCATTTTCCATTCTGGTAACTCCTGCTGTGCCGGCTGTTGATAACTGACTGAGACTGGCAGTGTGATGGAGGACGCCCCCGTTGCTGTCCAGACACCTTCAGGTTCCAGCGTGATACGGGTCGTTGATAACCCAGAGAGCTGCGCGGAGAGCGAGCCTTCGAGTTGGCAGCTGTCAGCGCCAGGAGAGCACGTGGCGGTCAGCGCCTGCCCCGGCGTGGTGGCTTTCCAGTCGCTGAACTGACCGTCAGTGCTGGTTCTGATTGAGGCTGCAATTGGCTGGGTTGCCAACAACAGACTCCAGTCGTCATCTGTTGCTGAGCGCCTGACGGAAAAAGCTACCCCGGCGGGCTGTACCGACATGTTGTCACTGATCACTGACTTGCGTGTGGTCAGCGTGGTGGTCAGGTCTGCTATCAGTTCGTCAGGCCATCGCGCCTGAGCGGGACTGTTGAGCGTTCCTTCTAATAGTACGTTCTGCCCTTTCACCGGAAGGTCAGCCATCTGTGGCAGGCTGTTCTGGATCTTGCTGAGGTCTGCCTCAAGTCTTATGTTGGCATCGCTGGTGTCATCTGTCTGGGTCAGGCCGGCCCAGAGTTGTGCCAGCAAAGCTTCCTGCTGGGAGAGCATTGCGAGGAGTTCAGCATTGCCCTGTTCATTACGTTGCAGCTGTAAATTGACGGTCACTGACTCCTGAATATGCGGCAATCTCAGGTCACCGGAGACTCCCCAGTGGTCAGGCCGGAGAGAGCCTGTCAGGCGGGCAGATATGTCGGGGGTATCGATCTCCAATGTCTGGACCCGGATATCGTCGACCGGCAGTGTCATTAGTTCTGTGATCACAGGCAGGTCAACGTCGAAGCCCGGACTCAGAGTCGATGAAGGCTGCGAAGGAGCGTCATCGACAGCAGTGATATGAACCCGAAGGGTTTCGGCGGTCAGGCTGTCAGCCTTTCCTTGCAGTAAGCCAGTACCGTGGTAATTCAGTTCGGCGTTACGAATCTGAATAAGGACGCCGGGCGCCGGTTGAATGTCCAGCTCATCGACAGCGAATTGCTGGCTCGTCAGGCTGCGTATCTGGAGGTGGCTGCCTGGAGCCACCAGGCGATCAAGAAGCGGAGGAAGCCAGTTGTTCAGCAGAGGAACGATCGAGAAATAGAGCGCCACTATCGCGGCGCCCGTTAGCAAAAGGGCGATCACTATGCCCTGAAACCAGCCTCGCCGGATCAGAGCCGGCGCTTGTTGATCTGATTCCCTGCGCTCACTCATAGCGGCGTATCAGGCTTTCAGGGTTTTAACGCCGTCCTGAGTACCGAGGAGCAGAACGTCCGCGCCACGCTGCGCAAACAGGCCGTTGGTAATGACGCCGGTGATCTGATTGATGTCGGACTCAAGTTGCATCGGTGATTGAATCTTCAGATTATGAACATCAAGGATCTGGCCGCCGTTATCCGTGACCACTCCCTCACGCCAGACCGGGTCACCACCCAGTTTCACCAACTCACGGGCAACGTGTGAACGGGCCATCGGTATGACTTCTACAGGCAATGGAAACGTGCCCATCATGCCGACCATTTTGCTCTCGTCCGCAACACAGATAAATTTCTTTGCGACTGCCGCAACGATCTTTTCGCGGGTCAGAGCAGCACCACCGCCCTTGATCATCTCAAGGTGCTCGTTAATTTCGTCAGCACCATCAATGTAGAAATCCATGCCATCGACGCTGTTCAGGTCGTACACCGGGATACCATGACTTTTCAGGCGCTCAGCCGATGCTTCGGAGCTTGCAACTGCACCGTCGAACAGGTGTTTTACGGCGGCGAGAGCGTCGATAAAACAGTTCGCTGTTGAGCCGGTACCGACGCCAACAATGCTGTCTTCGTCGAGCTGGGGCTTGATGTAATCAACCGCGGCCTGACCAACCGCCTGCTTGAGTTCGTCCTGATTCATAATGTCTGTATCCGGGTGAAATGCTTTCGCGAATTATAAGGCTTCATGCGCTACAATGCGCGTTCGCTCTCGATTTTTTTGGAACAGCGGCATGCTAAACGAATACCTTAAAAAAATACTCTCTTCCCGCGTCTATGACGTTGCTGAAGAGACGCCTGTCCATACTGCAACGTTTCTCAGTGAGCGACTGGAAAACCAGATATGGATTAAACGTGAAGACAAGCAGCCTGTGTATTCGTTCAAAATTCGTGGTGCTTACAACAAGGTTGTGCAGCTGACTGACGAAGAGAAAGCGCGTGGAGTGATCGCTGCATCGGCGGGCAATCACGCTCAGGGTCTGGCGCTGGCTGCGAAAAAGCTTGGCATCAAAGCCGTGATTGTTATGCCGCGGACAACACCTGAAATTAAAGTGAAGTCTGTAAAAGCACGTGGCGCTCGCGTGATTCTGCATGGCGATGCGTTTGATGAAGCTTTTCAGTACTCCCAGAAGCTGGTCGAAGAAAAAGGCTATACCTACATCCATCCGTACGATGACCCGGAGACCATCGCTGGACAGGGAACGGTCGGTATGGAAATCCTGCGGCAGATGCCGGTTCGTCCGGATGCGATCTTTATTCCTGTCGGTGGTGGCGGGCTGATTGCAGGTGTTGCCGCTTACATCAAAGCGCTGGCTCCTGAAATCCGCATCGTAGGGGTTGAGAGCAGTGAATCGGCTTGTCTGGCCGCTGCACTTGCTGCTGGCAGTCGCGTGGTTCTTCCTGAAGTAGGTATCTTCGCCGACGGTGTCGCGGTCGCACAGATTGGAGAAAATACCTGGGAAGTCTGCAAAGACTATGTTGACGAGGTGATCACCTGCACACCGGATGAAATCTGCGCAGCGATCAAAGATACCTTTGATGATACCCGCGCCGTCAGCGAACCTGCCGGAGCCCTGGCGATTGCCGGTCTGAAAAAGTACATCGAGCGTGAGCAGTGTAAGAATAAAAATCTGGTTGCCATCCTCAGCGGTGCCAACGTGAATTTCGATCGTATGCGCTACATCTCGGAAGTTGCTGAGATCGGTGAAGGTCGTGAAGTTATTCTTGCGGTCACCATTCCCGAAGAGCCGGGAAGCTTTCAGCGTTTCTGTAGCCTTCTGGGGAAATCACCAATCACCGAGTTTAACTATCGTTACAGTCGCGATGATGAGGCGCAGATTTACGTCGGCGTAAAAGTCTCTGACGAGCCGGGTTCGCGTAAAGCACTGGTCTCGGACCTTGAGGCTGAGGGCTATACGCTGATGGATATTACCGATGATGAAGTGGCGAAATACCATATCCGTCATATGGTCGGTGGTCACGCACCTGCGTCTGTTACCGA
>NZ_DDKU01000152.1:5422-21418 GCF_002339775.1 Thalassolituus sp. UBA2590 | reverse complement strand
CAGGTCTTCTGCTGCCTTTATACCCAGCGCTTCGGCGTCTTCTGGCGAGCCCCGGTATTCGGTACGCAGCATTTGCTGGCCGTCTTCGCTACCCACCAGACAACGGAGCCACAATTCATCACCATCAATGATGGCGTAACAAGCGATGGGGACCTGACAGCCCCCTTGCAGGCGGCGGTTCATGGCACGTTCTGCCAATACACATTGTGCGGTTACTTCGTGGTGCAGCGGCGCGAGCAAGGCATGAATGTCTTTATCAGCACTGCGCCACTCAATCCCAAGGGCACCCTGCCCACCCGCTGGCAGTGATTCTTCTGCCGGCATGAATGCGGCAATGCGCTCATCCATTTCCATACGCAGCAGACCTGCAGAGGCAAGAATGATGGCATCGTATTCGCCAGCGTCCATCTTACCCAGACGCGTTTGTACGTTGCCGCGCAGACTCTTCACTTCAAGATCAGGGCGTCGCTCTTTGGCCTGACAGCCACGGCGCAGACTGGATGTACCGAGCACTGAGCCCTCTGGCATCTCGGCCAGAGCCTTGTATTTGTTCGAGACGAACGCATCCAGAGGGTTTTCGCGATCGCAGATCACACCGAGCTCAAGCCCTTCCGGAAACTCCATCGGCACGTCTTTCATTGAATGCACAGCGATATCCGCCCGCCCGTCGAGCATGGCGCTTTCCAGCTCTTTGACAAACAACCCTTTGCCACCGATTTTCGCCAGAGGCACATCCAGAATTTTGTCTCCCTGAGTGGTAAATGTAACCAGCTCAACCTCAAGCCCCGGATGCAACGCTTCCAGGCGGGCCTTAATGTGTTCGGCCTGCCACATGGCCAGTGGGCTTTTGCGGGTCGCAATGCGGAGTAGGGATGGTGTCGGCATGATGTCCTCGAACCTGAAACTGTGCATTTATCAAGCGCGGATGATAACAGGATTGGGGGGCGATTGCTGCGCGGCCTCAGCCGCCGCGCAGATGCTTCTTCACACCGGGCGCGTGGCGCCGGCTCACTGGCAGAGGTTGATCACAATCCCGCAGCCACAAAACAACACCGTCATCGGTGTTTTCGAGGCGCTGAACCCGGTCGGACGCAACAAGGTAGCTGCGGTGAATCCGCATAAAGCGTTGCGGAAATTCTTCTTCCAATTGCTTCAGCGAATCGTCTATCAGGGTCTCTCCGTCAGCATGGTGCATACTGACGTATTTCTGGTCTGCGCTGAAAAACAGCACATCATCTACCGGGGTCAGCACTAAGCCTTGCGACGTTCGCGCACTGATGTGTGTACGCGCAGCCGGACCGGACACCTGCCGACTCAGACGTTCTGCCGCCCGGCTCAACGCCCGGGTGAGATCTTCTTTGCGGATCGGTTTCAGCAGGTAATCTGCAGCATCCACATCGAAAGCCGCCAGAGCGTGATCGTCAAAGGCGGTACAGAAGACGATGACAGGGGCACTTGGCAGCGTTCTGATTTTCTCTGCGGCCTGCAAACCATCCAGGCCGGGCATCTGGATATCGAGCAGAACAAGATCCGCTCTGAACTGCGACAACCAATCCACTGCCGCCTGCCCATCTCCGGCTTCAGCGACACACGTAAAGTCTTTGTGCTCCTCAAGCAGGCGTTTCAGACGCTGCCGTGCGAGGGGCTCATCATCCACCACCAGAACACGGTAATTCATACTTTCTCCCCGCTTCTCGGAATCAGGATACGTGCTTCGTAACGGTCACCATGATCATCAACTGTCAGTGTCGCGCCGTCACCAAAGAGGGCTTCGAGGCGCGCTCTTATATTCTGGTGAGCGATACGATTACCACCCGACTCAACTGAGCTCTTGCTCTTGCTATTACTGATGCTCAATAGCCAGCCGTTGGCAGCTTCATTTAACGATACCTGAATGAAACCCTGCTCCACGACGGGCTGAATACCGTGATAAACAGCATTCTCAAGCAAAGGCTGCAATATTAATTGTGGCACTCTGATATCAGGCAAAACGTGAGGGAGTTCCCATTCCACCTGCATCCGCTCACCCAGACGGGTCTGTTCTATATCCAGATACCCTTGCCCCAACTTGATCTCTTCGCTCAGCGGGGTGGTCTCTTCGGTTCCGCGTAAGACAGCGCGGAACAGCTGAGCCAGCTCAAGCAGCATATACTCCGCCTTCTCAGGATCAATCACGATTAAAGAAGCGACAGTGTTGAGCGTATTAAAAAAGAAGTGTGGGCGGATATTTGCCTGCAATGCTGCAAGACGTGCGCGCAGTTCTGCCTGAATCTGAAGGCGCCACTGGCTCTGCACGTAAAAGTAACGCATCGCCATCGCCGAAAAAATTGCGCTGACCAGTTGGTTGCGGGCAACCCAGTACCAGTCCAGCGAGGGCTGGATGGCCGGCAAGAAGATTTCGCCCAGCAGACTGATGCATAACGTCACCAGCTGAATAATCAATAACGCCACTACCGAAGCAGCCCACACCGGCAGCCTCGCCAGCTGGCTACGGGCCTGACACAACACCGCCACGGATACTAACGCTACCCATTGAACAAACAGTGAAACCAGCCCAAAGCGAATTCCTGAAAACCCGTCGATACCGCTTTCGATCAATGTCAGAGCCAGAACCAGCGCTTCACTGACAATCAGCAGTATGAGTACGGCACGGGCATTACACAGGTCCGGCAAAAAGAAGCCGTCCAGAAGCTCGTCCCGGGTCTGGGTCTGTTTGTCCTTCACACCATGTCCTGTTTCAGTCGCAGCAAACGCTTCACCAGAGTTTCACTATATTCTGCCCTGCCGTAAAGGGCAGATTACTCCGGTATGAACGTAAAGCCGCAAAGGCTATAATCACGCCTTTCTTCAATTCAACGAATGTCCGATCAGAGGTGCCTGATGACCGACCAATCCACAAACGCTTCCTGGGGAGGCCGCTTTTCTGAAGCGACCGACGCCTTTGTCGCCCGCTATACCGCCTCTGTGGAGTTTGATCAGCGCATGTACCGCCAGGACATTCAGGGCTCCATCGCGCATGCAACCATGCTGTGCAAAGTAGGTGTTCTGACTGAGCAGGAGCGCGACGACATCATCAATGGCCTGAACGAAATTCAGAGCGACATTGAGAATGGCAAATTCGAGTGGTCCATCGAGCTTGAAGACGTGCACATGAACATTGAAGCTGCCCTGACGGCCAAGATTGGTATTACGGGCAAGAAGCTACACACTGGCCGCTCCCGTAACGACCAGGTAGCGACGGACATCCGTCTGTACATGCGTGATGAGATCGACGTTATCTCTGCCGAACTGACGCGCCTGCAACAAGGTCTGGTTGAGCTGGCTGAACGTGAAGCCGACACCATCATGCCGGGCTTTACCCATCTACAGACCGCACAGCCAGTGACCTTTGGTCATCACCTGCTGGCCTGGAACGAAATGCTTGAGCGTGATTACGCCCGCCTTCAGGACTGCCGCAAGCGCGTGAACCAGATGCCTCTGGGCGCTGCTGCACTCGCTGGTACGACCTACCCCATCGACCGTCATTACACTGCCGAGCTACTGGGCTTTGAAGCACCGACCGAGAACAGTCTCGATTCCGTCTCTGACCGTGACTTCGCCATCGAATTTACCAGTGCAGCGTCTCTGATTATGATGCACATGTCGCGCTTCTCTGAAGAACTGGTGCTGTGGGCCTCGGCTCAGTTCCAGTTTGTCGACCTGCCAGACCGCTTCTGCACGGGTTCATCCATCATGCCGCAGAAGAAAAACCCGGACGTACCTGAACTGGTGCGTGGTAAAACCGGTCGCGTGTATGGCCATATGATCAGCCTGCTGACGTTGATGAAATCACAGCCACTGGCCTACAACAAAGACAATCAGGAAGATAAAGAACCACTGTTCGATACCGCAGACACTCTGCGTGACTCACTGCGCGCATTTGCCGACATGGTTCCACACCTGCAGGCGAAGAAAGAGTTTATGCGTGAGGCGGCCATGCGCGGTTTCTCTACCGCAACGGACCTTGCTGACTATGTAGTTCGTAAAGGCATTCCATTCCGTGATGCACACGAAATTGTCGGTAAAGCGGTCGCTTACGGTCTGGAAACAGGCAAAGATCTGAGCGAAATGACGCTCGAAGAACTGAAGCAGTTTTCGGATCAGATTTCTGAAGATGTATTCGATGTTCTGACACTGGAAGGATCTGTCGCGGCTCGCGATCATATTGGCGGAACCGCGCCTGATCAGGTGCGTGCAGCGGCTGGCAGAGCACGCCAGAAACTGTCGGCTCGCGGCTAAGCGTGAGGCTCAGCTGAAATGAAAAGGGCAGCGGATCAGCTGCCCTTTTTTTTGAACCAACCCGGCACGTTATTGACCGACACGAAGCGGAACACCAACACCGCGTGCACCAGACCAATGATCAGCCCCATGCCCATTTGCCCGGTTTCCATCAGCTCCCAGACCAACATTGGCAGAGTCAGAATCGGAAACCATGCGATGTAGCGAAAAAAAACACGCTCAAATCGCGTCGTAGGCAGATCCTGTTTACTCATATCCTGTTTCTGCGTCGTCATACAATACCTCCATCAGAAGGTCAGCTTGGCACCACGGCCAGTCTCTGCCTATTAGAGGAAAGTCGAATAAGCCTGTGCCGACTATTCAGACCCGACTCACATCCACAGAGACTGTCATTTCAGGCGCTGAGCCCCCACCAAAGATCACACCTTTCAGCGGCGTTACATCGTTAAAATCACGCCCCCAGGCAGTGATAATATGTTGCTCTCCGGCAAGGCAATTGTTCGTCGGATCAAATTCTACCCAGCCCTCACCCGGCGAGAATACCGATAACCAGGCATGCGTTGCATCAGCACCTACCAACTTTTCCTGACCCGGTGGTGGCAATGTTTCGAGGTACCCGGAAACGTACTTGGCAGCAAAACCCAAGGAGCGCAGACAGGCGATCTGCAGGTGAGCAAAATCCTGGCAGACCCCTTTTTTGTTCTGCATAACTTCGGACAGAGGTGTCGCAATGGTTGTCGCCAACGGCGAATAGCTGAACTCTTCGTAGATTCGAGCAGTCAGTGCAAAGCACGCCGATAACAGAGAACGGTCAGCAGTAAAAAGATCTGCGGCGTAATCTCGGAATTCAGGCGCCGCCGCAATCATGGATGAGTCCAACTGGTATTCACGGGCCAGCAGTACATCCTCTGATTTCGACTGCTGCATTTTGCTTAGCACTTCCGCGCAGGTGCTACCAAGATCGAGATTGGTGTCTGCAATCTGCGGGCGGGTTTCTACCTGACTGGTAGCAGTGATCGTCAAGGCCTTGTGAGGCCGCTGAATTTCAAACTGAAACACCTGATTGCCGAAATAATCTTCCCGGCGCTGCTCCATGGCCAGTTCTGGCGTAACTTCTATCTTGCTGTTGATGCAGGTCTGACGCTGGGTCGTGCGCGGGATCATCTGTGCCAGGTTATAGCAGTGTGAGACCCGGCTGGCGTATTTATAGGCGGTAATATGTTTAATCAGGTACTTCATTACAGTCCCTCCCAGCGAGCATCGACCAGCTGTTGCGAGTCTTCTCTGTGATCAAAGTAGCGATCGCCGATCATATCGCTGATGTCCATCAGGGCGTTATCCAGAGTCTGCATCTCTTCAATCAGCACTTTACGCTCACCTTCCGTACTTGCAGACAATTCAGAGAGCGTAAACAAGCGCACGCGCGTACTGCATTCGATCAGTGCTTTCTCTGCAGGCGGTAACTCATGGAGATAACCAGCATGACTCGGCAGCTTACGTAGCTGTCGCAGTATATTGCCGAGCTGATACATCACCGAACGTGGGTTATCCGTATCCAGCAGAACCAGATCCAGGCCGCTGCGCAGATCCGGGCGAGCCCCGTAACGACGACGATAAGTAATCAGGCCTTCGAGTGTGAGCAATAAAGCTTCGGCTATACGCGACTGCTCTGGTTCCATCATCTCAGGACCAAGCAAGGTGCCTGCGAGCCGCCCAGTCTGCATGGCTCGTTCGATTCGACGGCCCAATTCCATAAAGCGCCAACCGTAACCGCGGGTCATGCTCTCGTGAGTCAGGCCCGCCAAGGCCATTAATGCTGTGACCAGAGGGTCGAGTACTTCATCAGGGCTAAGGTAGGCATCCTGCTCATCGCCATCCAGCAGCGGAATCGCATCGCGTATGTCATTGATTACCCGGTAGGTATCAGAGGACAGCAGCTCTTTGGCTTCATCGGCACAGAAAAGCATGCTGTTGAGGGTATTCGCAATCGACTGCGGCGCTTCTCCGCGGCGCAGAGCTTCAATCATTGCCTCATCGCTCTCCGGCGTTTTCATAGGCGCAATAGTCGCCAACTCAGTCACGGCCTTCAGTAACGTCAGGCGCAGATCTGACGACAGAGGATCTTCACCGTTAAGCATGGAGTACGCAGTTCGCAACAGACGCAGACAGGCTTCTGCACGCTCAGCGTAGCGCCCCATCCAGAACAGGTTCTCAAGCACGCGGCTAGGTAGGTTGGTCGCTTCACTTTCCCGCGCAGGCGCAACATCTTCGTGCTGATTGGTAACGATGCGCTCGGGCTCAGAGGCGACGACCCAGGTATCTTTACTGGTCGCTCCCGCCTGACCAGAGATCAGCAGTGCATCTTCTTTGAGGCCAACCCGGGTCAAGCCGCCCGGCATCACACTGTATGAGCCGGTACCCGCAACCGTGAAGGCGCGGAGTATCGCGGGCCGCGGTGCCAGTACTTCATTCTGAAGAGTCGGTAAGAAACTGGATTCAAGCACCGGTTGTCCGACATAACGCTGAGGCTCACTTTTGATAAGAGCAGCCATATTGGCTAACTCATCAGCGCTGGCCTTGGGGCCAAAGAAGCTGAGTTCGCCGGGTTTACGATACGTAGGTTTCACCACCAGCTTCGCCAGGTTATCCAGAACATAGGTCATGTCAGTAGGATCACCACACCACCATGTCTGCACGCTGTTGAGGCGAGGCTCACGCCCAAGTAGCGCGCGACCGATGTCCGGGAGATATTTCAGCAGCGCTGGACTTTCAAGAATGCCCGAGCCCAGAGAGTTGGCCACCACCAGGTTGCCAGCCCTGACCACCTGCAGCAGACCGGGCACACCGAGGCGGGAATCACCGCGCAGTTCTACCGGATCACAGAACCAGTCATCAACGCGACGCATAAGTACATCGACCCGGCTGAGACCATCCAGCGATTTCATCCAGAGAAATCCACCACGAACGACCAGGTCATCACTCTGAACCAGATAAAACCCGAGGTAATTCGCCAGATAGGCGTGTTCAAAATAGGTTTCATTACGAGGGCCAGGGGTCAACACCGCGATACGAGGCGAGGGTCTGTGAGGGCACAGGCTCTGCATTTTGCTACGCAACTGGCGGAAGTAGCCGGCCAGGCGATGAACGTGACTATCGCGGAATAAGCTCGGCAAGACACGCGACATCACCGTACGATTTTCGAGCGCGTAACCTGCGCCACTCGGGCTCTGAGTTCTGTCCGCAAGCACCATCATTTTACCGTCTGGGCCACGGGCCATATCAGCAGCGTGAATAATGAGATCATGCTCGCCGGGCATACGCAGCCCCTGACAGGCGCGCAGAAAACCGCGATTCGCGTAAATGATTTCAGGAGGGATAACGCCAGTGCGTATCAGTTGGCGTGGGCCGTAAATGTCCCGCAATAATAGATTCAGCAGCTCCGCACGCTCAACCAGCCCACTTTCAATGGCTGCCCAGTCATCACTGCTGATGACATTAGGAATAAGATCGAGCCCCCAGGTACGGGAGTCGTTCTGCTTATCGCGGAAATTGTCACTGTAGATGTTGTACGTCGCGCCGTCGTCACGCAACAAGCGACGGGCCTTAGCCTGACGGTCATGCAGGACGCTGCCCGGCATTCCTGCCAGGCTCTCCATGACATAATTCCAGTGCGGATGCATGGTACCGGCGGCATCGTAAACAGCATCACCGCTGCGTTGCAGCGGTGGATACAGGTCTTCGGCAGTCGGCGTGATGGCTGACTCATCAGTCATATTGGCTATCTCAGGTTATCTGGCCGCAATTATGGCAGATTCTCAGCGTTTAGGCTGAGTTCTGAGATCCAGCGTCAGAGGATACTCATCATACGACTCTTCCGCCGGGGCACTCATCGGCCTGACATCTGTATGCGCAGTAAATTCGCGCATGGCATCAATCTCAGGGCGAGGCGTATAAGGCCCCTGTGTGTGATCTGTCGTGGTGAAACGATTGCCACGGCGGGACTCGGCTTCAGCAGCATTCACTGGGAATACGTCATAGCTGCGCCCACCCGGATGAGACACATGATAGGTCGCTCCACCCACCGAGCGCCCGTTCCAGGTGTCGATCAGATCGAAATGCAGGGGAACATGAACATCAATGGTCGGATGCAGTGCCGATGGCGGCGCCCAGGCTTTGTAGCGCACACCCGCCACGAACTCACCGTGCTTACCAGTAGCCCGCAGCGGCACCTTACGTCCGTTACATGCCAGAATATAGCGACTACCCGTCATCCCGGTAACGCGAACCTGCAAACGTTCTACAGAAGAATCTACGTAACGCGCGGTACCAAAGCTGGAGACTTCTTCACCAAGTACATTCCATGGCTCAATAGCCCAGCTCAATTCAAGTGACAGATCCCCGAGATTCACCGTGCCATAGTGGGGGAAGCGGAATTCACGGAAAGGCAGTAACCATTCGGCCCTGAAATCCAGACCATGTTCCTGCAGATCGGCTGCCACATCTTTAATATCCTGCCAGATATAGTGCGGCAACATGAATTGGTCGTGTAAACGAGTGCCCCAACGCTCAAGCTTCTGCTTGTAGGGCTTACGCCAGAACCGTACAACCAGAGCACGAAGCAGAAGCGCCTGAACCAGTGCCATACGGCTATGCGGCGGCATCTCAAATCCACGGAATTCGAGAATGCCCAGTCGCCCGGACGGACTGCCTGGAGCGAACAGTTTATCGATACAGAATTCAGCCCGGTGCGTGTTGCCCGTCATATCAATCAGCAGATTGCGTAACAGGCGATCAACCAACCAGGGCTGCGCGACGTCCCCGTCAGGCATCTGCTGAAAAGCAATTTCCAATTCATACAGAGCTTCATCACGGCCCTCATCGACTCGTGGAGCCTGGCTGGTAGGGCCGATAAAGGCGCCAGAAAACAGGTACGACAGTGAAGGGTGGTTTTGCCAGAAGGTAACAAAACTGCGCAGGAGATCAGGCCGTCTCAGGAAGGGGCTGTCGGAAGGCGTCGCACCACCTAAGGTAATGTGATTGCCACCTCCGGTGCCCGTGTGACGACCATCCAGCATGAATTTCTCAGTACTCAACCGGCTTTCTTTGGCAGCCTGATATAACTCAGTCATGTTGCTGACCATATCGGACCAGTTGTCTGACGGGTGAATATTCACCTCGATCACGCCCGGATCGGGAGTCACCAACAGCTTTTGCATGCGATGGTCTTTCGGCGGCTCATAGCCCTCAATAATGACAGGTAGATCCAGCTCCATTGCTGTCCGCTCTATCAGCGCCAGCAGATTCACGTAGCTTTCGAGGTAAGGCAGCGGCGGAAGAAACAAGTGTAACTTACCGTCGCGGGCTTCAATGCCCAGTGCCGTACGCACCAGATTTTTCCAGCGATAATCGTCTTTCTTCGCCGCAGACTCAGTCTTCTCGTTGCCCTCGACCTTCTTCTGAGCACTTTGTTTTTGCACAGGGGGCGTCGATGATGTCGGCGAAAGCGGTTGCGACTGAGCCACCGGGCGACTGTTACGCGCCAGTGCCTCTTTTACTGCGGCATCGGCGGTTTCCAGAGGTCCGGCTTCGCGGTGCGGGTCAGCCTCCTGAATCAGAGGATCTTCTTCCGCAGGTGGCAGACTCTCCAGCGGCAGACGAAGCCCCATCGGCGAATCGCCCGGGATCAGAGTCAGACGCCCGCGGCGGAACTGCCACTCGCTGGACTGCCAGCAATGTCCGTAGAAATTCCACTCAAGCGGCAGTACGTACCCGGTCGGGGTGTCCAGCCCCTGCTCTAACACCCGTGCCAGTCGACGGCGCTCAAGGCTGTCTTTGCTGCTGGCAATCCGGCTATCGATATTCTCCGGTAAATTCTGCTCCTGCAGCAGATAATGCAGTCCATCTTCATACGCAGGTTGAGCACAACGCTGCGGAACGTTCAGTAACTCTGCAAGCCGTCGGGCAAATGCCCGTGCGTCTTCCTCGGTGTGTCCGTAATGTTTATCTACGCGGGCAAGCAGGTCTTTGTCCTGCCATAAAGGTTCGCCGTCGCTACGCCAGAATAAACCTAACGCCCAGCGCGGTACTTCTTCTCCCGGATACCACTTGCCCTGGCCATAATGCAGCAGGCCTTTCGGTGCAAAGTGGTCTCGCAGACGGAGCAACAGGGTTTTCGCTAATGCCAGTTTGTCTTTGCCCAGCGCTTCGGTATTCCACTGCGCGGATTCCATGTCATCGATAGATACAAACGTTGGCTCGCCGCCCATTGTCAGACGGACGTCTTCATCTTTCAGAATACGATCAACTTTCTCACCCAAAGCCAGAGCGTCTTCCCATTCAGATTCGGTATACGGCTTGGTCACCCGCGGGTCTTCATGGAAACGAGTGACTTCGTTTGAGAAAGTAAACTCGACTTCACACTCATCAGTGAAGCCAGAAATAGGAGCAGCAGAGCTCGGCTCTGGCGTGCAGGCAAGTGGGATATGCCCCTCGGATGCAAACAGCCCAGAGGTCGGGTCGAGCCCCACCCATCCAGCACCCGGCAGATAGACTTCGCACCAGGCATGCAGGTCGGTGAAGTCAGCTTCAGGGCCAGAAGGACCGTCGAGAGATTTCTCATCGGATTTGAGCTGAACCAGATAGCCAGATGCAAAACGGGCGGCCAGCCCCAGGTGACGCAGTAACTGCACCATCAACCAGGCAGAATCCCGACAAGAACCTTTGCCTTTTTCCAGTGTTTCTTCCGGCGTCTGAACGCCCGGTTCCATGCGCACCAGATAATCGATGTCCTGCTGCAATCGCATATTGATATCGACAAGAAAATCGATGGTGCGCTTTTTCTCACGCGGAATACTTTCCAGCAGCGTGGTGAACATTTCACCTTCGGTGGTGCAATGCAGGTAGGGTTCCAGCTCTTTCTTCAGGCTCTTTCCGTATTTGAACGGAAATTCCTCAGCGTACTCTTCAATAAAAAAGTCGAACGGGTTGATCACCGTCATATCGGCGATTACTTCAACCTCTACCGATAAGCAGCGACTTTTTTCAGGAAAAACGAGTCGCGCCTGAAAGTTACCGTACGGGTCTTGCTGCCAGTTAATAAAGTGCTCTTCCGGCTCTATTTTCAGACTGTATGAGCGGATAGGTGTGCGGCAGTGAGGTGCCGGACGCAAACGCACCACGTGCGGAGATAATGACACCGGGCGATCAAAGTCATACCGGGTTTTATGATTAAGTGCGACTGTAATTGTCATTGGGCCACCGCCAGTTGTTCCTGATCATTCAGGAACCAGGTACGACTGATAGAAAAATGAAGATACTGCAGTGAAATCTGCAGATCGTTCAGGGCTTCCCGCATTTCAGGGCCGGGAGCGCTATCCTCAGCACGATCTGTGACAGTCTTATGAAGCTTGCGGATATCCGCGATAATTTTTTCGGCGCGCGGCAGGGCTTTTGCCCCCTGAATCATGTCATTGAGGCAGTATTCAACCGAGCGGGGAAAACGCTGATCCGTCAACAGAAAGCTGCAGACCAGAGGTGCTTTCACCGAGCTACGCATTGCCCGGCGATAGGGCTGGTCAGCACTGAGCGAACGAAGGACATTCCCCCAGATAATCTGCTGACTATTAACAGCAAAGTCATCGTCTTCAATCTGCATGATAGCCGCAGTCGCAGCATCCAGATTCCGGGTGGTCATATCGGCGCGCTCAAGATTCTGTCCCAGCTTCAGCATTTCCCAGGCACTGTCACGCGGCATATTGACCTGCCACAGACCAATAATCTGCTGACAGGCACTGATCACATTACCCAAAAATTCATGCCGGTCGCGGCGGTTAATCCCCTGCTGCAGATGATCCTGAACATACTGACTCAGTTCGTTCACCAGCTCCCAGGTGTCCGCGGGGATAACATCACGCGTAGTCCGAATATTCTCACGAATGGCCTTGAGTGAGGTCACAATAGAGCTGGGGTTCGTATCGTCGCCGACCAGAAACTTCACCACGTTACGCTCATCCTGCACGGAATAACGCTCGTTGAAATCCTGCTCAAGACTGTTAATTACAATCAGGTTATACCAACCCAGATTAACCTGACGCGGCAGGTCGAAAAGCAGGGTGTCGTAAATACTCAACATACGGGCTGTGCTTTCTACCCGTTCAAGATAGCGGGCGGCCCAGTAAACCCGTTCAGCAACTTTCGATAACATCAGGCTTTCCCCGCAGACGTATCAACAATCCAGGTATCTTTACTACCACCACCTTGCGATGAATTAACTACCAGAGAGCCTTTTTTCATCGCTACCCGCGTCAGTCCGCCAGTCGTTACGTAACTTGATTCGCCCTGAAGGATGAAGGGTCTCAGGTCGAGGTGACGGGGCTCGACTTTACTGCGCCCGACAAGTGTTGGCGCTGTTGATAACGCCAACGTTGGCTGAGCAATATAATTTCGCGGATTGGCTTTAATCAGCTCAGCAAATTGTTCTCGTTCTTTTTTAGTACTGTGCGGGCCCACCAGCATGCCGTAACCGCCAGACTCGTTAGCTGGTTTTACGACCAGTTTATCGAGGTTATCCAGCACGTATTCACGCTGCTTGTCGTCGTAGCAGAGGTAAGTTTCGACATTCGGAATCAAAGGCTCTTCGCTCAGATAATAACGAATGATATCGGGTACGTACGCATACACGACTTTATCATCGGCGACGCCTGCACCCGGCGCATTTGCCAGAGCAACTTTGCCCTTGCGCCATGCACGCATCAGTCCAGGGACTCCCAGTACTGATTCAGGATGAAACACTTCAGGGTCGAGGAACATGTCGTCAATACGGCGATAAATAACATCAACCCGCTCCAGACCAGAGATTGTCTTCATATAGACGCAGTCATCTTTACCGACGACGAGGTCGCTGCCTTCGACCAACTCAGCCCCCATGCGTTGAGCCAGGAAGGCATGTTCAAAGTACGCCGAATTAAAAATGCCTGGAGTCAGAACCACGACCACCGGGCTGGAGCTCTGACGTGGCGACAAAGAAGCCAGCATATTAAAGAGAGCTTCTGGATAATCACCAACCGGCGCGATACTGACTTTTTCAAACACCTCAGGCAGAACCCGCTTCATAATGGAACGGTTCTCGAGCATGTAAGAAACGCCGGAAGGCACCCGCAGGTTGTCCTCAAGTACATAAAACTGGCCGTCACCATCGCGGACAAGATCGGTCCCACAGATGTGCGCCCAGACACCAAAGCGCGGATTAACGCCCTCACACTCAGGTCGATAGTTCTTCGACTGTTTCAGTACAAACTCAGGAATGACGCCGTCTTTAATGATCTTCTGTTCATGGTACAGATCATCAATAAACATATTCAGCGCCTTCAGACGCTGACGCAGACCCGCCGCTGTTTTCTCCCACTGCTGAGCCGATATGATCCGGGGCACGATATCAAATGGCCAGGCGCGGTCGATGTTCTCACCTTCACTGTAAACGGTGAAAGAAACCCCCATATCTTTGATAGTGGACTCAGCGGCCAGCTTACGTGACTGTATTTCTTCTTCTGTCAGGCTATTCAGATAGTTGGCGAGTTGCCGGGCGGGGACTCTAGGGTTTCCGGGCGAGCTGATCAGCTCATCGTAGAAACCCTCCTGTAATTCGTAGTGCTTCCAATTTATCGACATGCAGAACCGTTCCACGGTGATTCTCGAATTTTATGCACCTATTCAGGCACTTCGTCACCTTTACAGCAATAGACGAACCGGCCGGCTGGCGCATTGTCCACATTGGCATCATCAGGCTAATAGAGGCCACTCCGTGTCCCCCCCGGGCAACCCTCTACAGCACTGCTACACTGAATGTCAGTATCAACAAACCGTCATCAGGGGGGGCACGCGCGATCGTGCACCGTGCAGTGAGTATTCTGCGACAACTAAATAAGCTACAGAGTGCAGTGTTCGATTTTGGGGCACAAAATCCCCGAAAGCCCAGCAGGGGGTCAGAGTGACGCCTCGGAGATCGCTTGCTCAGCTGTTACTGAACTGGTCCCTGCTGATGCTAGGACTGATTACCTGTGGGCTTGGCTATCTGTTACTGCAGCTCCAACTGGAACAGTTTTCGAGCAACTGGGAACGACGCATCAGCTTCGAGCTGGAAAGTATTGCCAAAAACGTGGAGTACCACGTCAGCCAAAGTAGTAGCCATGTTGTCGAGAACCAGATCCGGGAGAGTATCGACGATCCATCGCTGCGTTATCTTGCCGTTCTCTCTGAGGCTGGTGATCGGGTTATCTTCTCGAGTAATGCCGGCGACCGGCTCCACAACACCAAATACCGATTGAGCAGTCATTCGCTGAATACCGGTGTGCAGCAACCTCAGATTGAGCGCTATAAATCCGAATTCTATGCCTTGTTTCCCGTCAGCCTCAAATATCCGGCATCGCCAGATTCAGTGGCCAGTACAGCCGATCAGGCCGTAATGAACGATGTCCGCGGGTGGGTATTTGCGCATTATGATGCACACAACGATTACGACTCCATGCTGCGCTCTCTGGCCAGGAAAACAATCCTGGTTGCCTTGCTCGTAATTATTTTTCTGGTCGTTCAGAGCCAGATACTTCGCAAATATATTCTGATACCGGTCAAACACCTGGTTCAGCTGACGAGCTCTATCAAGCAGGGTAAGTACGCCAGTATTCCTGAAAGCCGCAGCGCAACCGAGATTGCGCAACTGGAAGAAGCATTTAACGACCTCAGTGAACACCTTGATGAAACGACCAGCCGGATTGCCCACCAGCAGGCGCTGAACGATGCCTTCACTGCAGGTTTTCCGGATATCGGCTTACTCGTGACCGCCACTGGGGTAATCAACGGACGCTTTGGCAACCCAGACGGCCGAATTCAACGCCTGAATGAAGACCTCACAGGCACGCCTTTTACCGCCTGGCTCAACCTGTCAGCAACCCGAAAAATAGAGGAAGCCCGCAATCAGGCTCTGGAAAAGAAAGAACTTGTGATTACTGAGTTCAATCATGATGACCTCTATCTCGAATCGCGGATGATCCCGCTTGAAGAACACGCAAACATGCAGGACGCTCTGATCTGGCTGATTCGTGATATCTCAGAAGTGAAACGTAAGCAGGAGCTCATCGAGTACCAGGCTAACTACGATCCGCTCACCGAGCTCGCGAATCGAAGAATGGCACTGCAGGAGCTGGAAAAGAAAATCGCCTGGTCGGAGGACGATAAGACCTGTGGTAGCGTACTCTTCATCGATCTCGATCACTTCAAAAATATCAACGACTCATTGGGGCACCCGATCGGTGATCGCCTGTTGATCGAAGCATCACACCGCCTGAAGGCTACCGTCAACGAGAGGGATCTGATCGCTCGCCTGGGGGGGGATGAATTTCTGATTGTTCCTGATGAAGTTTTCAGCGCGCATGAACTTGCCGAAGAAAGCGCGGTTGAGCTGGGTACCGCCGTGCTTCAAGCTATTCGCAAGCCTTTCTGTATCGATATCAATAAATTCCATATGACTGCCAGTATCGGTATTTCGATTTTCCCCTCGACCGACTGCGGGGCAAACGA
Organism: Thalassolituus sp. UBA2590; assembly: GCF_002339775.1. Lineage (NCBI taxonomy): Bacteria > Pseudomonadati > Pseudomonadota > Gammaproteobacteria > Oceanospirillales > Oceanospirillaceae > Thalassolituus > Thalassolituus sp. UBA2590. Next base: position 5,569 of record NZ_DDKU01000152.1, on the reverse strand, counting down.
TCTGATACGCCAGGCAGATACGGCGATGTATTGGGCGAAACATCAAGGGCGCTCGCAACTCTGCCTGTACAATCACAGAATGCAGGAAGAGACTCGCGAACGGCTTCATCTGTTTAACGATCTTTATCAGGCCATCCGCGATAACGG
>NZ_DDKU01000152.1:0-5103 GCF_002339775.1 Thalassolituus sp. UBA2590 | reverse complement strand
GCCATCCGCGATAACGGCTTCACTCTGGTATACCAGCCGCAGCATAACGCAGAGGGTGAAGTCACCGGAGCGGAGGCGTTATGCCGCTGGGTTAACAATGGTCACTCCGTTTATCCCGATGTATTCATTGCCGCCGCTGAAGAAACCAATCTGATTCTGCCGCTGGGAGATTGGGTTCTGACCCATGCCTGCCAGACACTACGCCAGTGGATACGAAATAAATCCTTGCCACCAAGCTTCAGACGTCTGGCAGTAAATATCAGTCCCGCCCAGTTCATGGACCCGGACTTCGAAGCCAAGCTCGACAAAACTATTAAGAGTTGTGACATCGACAGCAGCGTGCTGGAGCTGGAGCTGACTGAAAGCCTGTTTATGGGAGACAAAGATCTCATTCGGGAAAAAATGCAGCGCCTGAGCGGCAAAGGATACACCTTTGCACTGGATGACTTTGGCACAGGCTATTCGTCTCTCAGCTACTTGCAGAAACTTCCGATCGATAAACTCAAGATCGACCGGGCCTTCGTGATGGACATCAATCCGGATAATGAACCCGCCAGTATTGTTGACGCGATTATCCAGCTTGGGCAGAACCTGAATATGGATATTATCGCTGAAGGCGTCGAGACCGATCAGCAACAGACCTATCTGAAAGATCACGGTTGCCGCAACTATCAGGGCTACCTGTTCAGCCGCCCGCTGCGCGAAGATATGTTCGTCAGCTACATTCATAAACCACATCAGTAAGATTCTGGCACCAGAGTTGCTCTTACCCCTAAGGCTCCCGGAAACGGGAACTTCATCAATGATAATGCACCGAAACGGCTCACACAGGGCTTTCGTGCTTCCATTCTGACAGGGGATAACGATGGATAAAGCAACAATGACCGAGGCGATCATCGCCCGTAAAATTGAGAAAGAACTGACGTGGGAACAAATGGGGGCGGATCTTGGAATGTCTCCTGTCTGGCTGACGTCTGCCTGCCTGGGCATGAACAGCGCCCCTGCCGAAAAGGCCGCGGCCATTGCAGAGTATTTGGGATTTGACCAAAGCATGGCCACCGCGCTGGAAGCATACCCAACCAAAATATGGGATCAGGCCGTCCCAACCGATCCTCTGATTTACCGACTCTACGAAATTGTTGGCGTCTACGGTGACACGCTGAAAGAAGTCATTCAGGAGAAGTTTGGCGACGGCATCATGAGCGCCATCGACTTCTCCATGGAAGTCGACAAAATCGAAGACCCAAAAGGCGACCGTGTTCTTCTCACGCTGAATGGCAAATTCCTGCCATACAAGAGCTGGTAAGCCCCCTTGCTAGCTACCTGAGCGCAGCACAGCGCTCAGGTTGCGGCTCAGTTCCTGTCGTTTTACTTTACCCATGGCATTTCGAGGAATCTCTTTCAACTGGAAATATTCTGTCGGAACGAGCGACGCATCAATTCGGGCTTTCATGAACTCGGCAATCTCCGACACCGGAATTGTACTGTCGGCTGTATAGGCCAATGCAAGTTTCTCCAAGTTATCTGCACGCTCAACCTGACAGGCAGCTACATCAATCAGTGCTGACATCTGCTCGGCCACGGCCTCTATTTCGGCGGGGTTTATTTTTACCCCGCCAAGATTCACAACCTCAGACTCACGTCCGGTAAGGCAAAGCGCCCCCTCACGGAATGCACCGCGATCACCTGGATAAAACCATCCACCCCTGAATTCATTGTTGTCCGGGCTGCCCGCCATGTAGCCACTGACCATCCCTGAGCTGCGTACACGGACAATACCTTCGGTTCCGTCCGGTACTGCTCTCCCCTCATCATCAACGACTTCCGCTGACGCTCCCGGCTGAACAATCGCTGTTTTCCAGACCAGTTCCGGCCTGGTCACCTGAACCATGCCAACCGCACCGACTTCGGTAGAGCCATAAACATTGAAGATACGCGCCTGAGGACATACCTGTTTAATTCGGTGGATCATCCCCGGTGACAAAGCACTACCCGCCAGACGAATCTCGCGGACACCATTCAGGTCAGCGGCTGACAGCGCATTTGAGTTCACAAGGCGGAAAAGTGCCGTAGAGGAACTTAATATAGAGGTGACATAAAAAGTACGGATCGCTTTGGCAAACGCTTCGGCGCTCGCAGGCAGGAGCACTACCTTGCCCGCCTGTATTGTCTGCAATGACCCCATGAAGCCACCAATGCTGGAGTGCCCCATCAGATTGAGATCATGCCCCGTCGCACTTCCCCAGACCAGATGATTACGATAGAGACGCTGCTCTATCATTGCCGGCGTCAGCCCTACTGCTTTCGGCTTTCCGGTGGTGCCACTGGTCAGAATAATGCGACAGATATCCTCCGCAGAAGAATAGTCCTGCATCGGCTCCAGCCCCGGCATGTTACGAGCTTCATTAAACCAGTCCTGACTGAGGCCAATGTTACGAATGCCACTGACATCTTTATCGGCTTTCAGCGAGACAACAAAATCGAACTCTGGCTGCTCTGGGATATCAGTCCCAGCGATTCCGAGGCAGCTGACTGCGGCGCGATGAAACAGCGCCATAGTCGCAATAAACGCCAGATTCTCGGGGAGCAGCAGATACACGCGATGACCAGAGCCAATTCCGGCCTCCGCCAACTTTTCTGATACCTGCACAACGGTTTTATGCAGTTGTGCATAATTCAGTGTCGACTGACCATCATAAAACGCCGGATAATCAGGAGTTACCATGGCCCGGAAGGCTAAAGGTTCAAATGGGTTATGCATGTAACTACTCTGTTTAAAAAAGCTGCTGTATACCGAAGGATACACTGGTGATAGTGGCATTGGCAGCACTGACCGATTCACCCAGATCATCATCGGGTGCGTCCCATGTCAGATAGCGATAACGGAATGTAGCGACGAGTTCTGTCGTCTGAGTCAGGTTACCCACCACCGCAAGACCAGCGTTCAGACTGCGCGCGCCATTGTCAGCACCTTCCTCGTCCAGTACCGACGTCTCACCATAGTATCTGTGATAGCCGACCCCAAGGATTAAATAGGGCCGCAATCGTGAGGCGGGGGCTCCATCCAGAGCATAGGGTAACCAGACATCGCCATCGAGGCCGACAATATTCGCACCTTCCCGATCGGCTCTCATGCGCGTCCAACTGATTTCAAATCGCGCATTCATAGGCCCGGTACCACCGACCGTTAACCTCGGATAAGTGGACGACCACGCACCGGTATCAAGAAGATTCTGATCAATTGTCGCCGTTTCATAGGCAGCCCCAAGATGCCAGGACCCATTGCCTGAATAGTCGGCAGCATGAGAGGGCGTGCTGACTAATAGCACACCTGCCACGGCGGAACACACCAATCTAATTATAGAAATGCCACTCATGCTGTCATGGTATCAAACAAGCAAAAAAAAGGTGGAGCCATGCTCCACCTTCTTTTTAAAACGGCAGGATCAGTCTGTTACAGGCCGAGTGCCAGCAGTTCAATCTGCGCCGCAGCACCGTACAGAGCACCCGCTTCTGTTTTCAGGGTCTCTGGTGGAATCAGACCAGGCCAGTGCGGCTTAACATCGGCGAGAATGGCAAGAGTAGCTGCTTTCGCGTCGGTTACCGCTGACTCATCGGACTCAATGCCTTCAACCAAGTCGGTGGCAATCGTAGTGAAACCAAATGCGTCCTGATATTCGTGTGCATTTTCCATTTTGCCGTCCACCACTGCGATAGCGTACTCATCCGCCGCAGTACGCAGAAGCTGTACAACCAGCTTCAGTTTCTCTGCCGGTGTCGCACTGGTTTCAGAAACGGCCATAGCGTTGGTGTCGATAGCGGCAAGCAGGGTATCCAGCGCAGTCTGTACAGCTTCTACACCTTTTTCCTCATTAACCGCATCGGATACGGCAGTCAGCTCTTTCGCGAAGCCAGCGGTACCACGTGCTTCTAAAGCAGGAACCAGATCAGCGTACAACTCGCTTTCTGGGTGCTTCATGTGTGTTTTAGCGTGCTCGATATGGCCAGCCTTGTAGAGCTCGGCGCCGACATACAGGTGACCCTTAATCAGGCTGAGGTGAGTCAGATAAGCAAGATCATCAGACGTCAGCTCTGTTGCTGCTGCGCCTTCGCCCTCACCTTCACCGGCAGAGATCACTTCGCCTTCACCCTCGCCTTCACCAGCAAGTGCAACGGCATCAACGGAGGTCTCAATCGGCGCAACCGCCGCTTCGCCTTCGTTTTCTTCTTCGGTACAAGCACTCAAGCTCATGCCTGCTGCGCCGGCCAGGCCGATCACACTGATGCTTTTCCACAGTTTGTTGCGCTTACCCATTACTCAGGTCTCCTGAAAATTCGTTTTGCGGATACATCTTTATGCTACTATCAATAGCATATACGATCAGTTCTCATTTTCGATACCATGACAATTCTCGTAGATAATCTGTTGGATGTCCACTCTGTAACTGCGGTTCTGAACAGCCTCAGCGACGACCTGTTTGTGGATGGTAAAAAAACAGCAGGCAAGACTGCCCGCGCCGTAAAAAAGAACCTTCAGGCCGACCCTAAGTCGCCCAAAATCATTGCGGCAACAAAGCTCGTTGAACAAGCGCTGCGTAAGCATCCGATGGTCACCAACTCGGCGTTTCCAGATAAACTCAGCAACATCATTATCAGTCGCTATGATGAGGGCATGACTTACGGTTCTCATGTCGACAACGCGTTTATTCACGCAACCAGAACGGATTTGTCGTTCACCTTGTTTCTGTCCGACCCTGATACCTACGATGGCGGCGAACTGATCCTGCAGAAGCACGATGGGGACGACGTGATTAAATTGCCCCAAGGGTCGGTTTACATTTATCCGACTCGCGAACTGCACTATGTCGCCCCCGTCACCCGCGGCGTCCGATACGCAGCCGTTGGTTGGATTCAGAGCCAGGTTCGCTCTGAAGAGCATCGCGGCACGCTGTTTGATCTGTACCTGGCGCTGCAACAGATGGCAGACACGGAAGAAAATAGACAGGCGCGGCTGCATATTTTAAAAGCCAGAAGCAACCTGATGAGAATGTGGGCTGAATAATGTGAACTGAATAAAGCGGGTAAGCGGATTAAATGGTTGAT
>NZ_DDKU01000072.1:0-4444 GCF_002339775.1 Thalassolituus sp. UBA2590 | reverse complement strand
TCGGCTGACCAGCGTATTATTGTAACGGCAGGTTTGAATAATAAGACAGGATTGGCATGCCGGGTTCAGTGGCTGCCTGATGGAGTAATTGATGAATATCTTATTGGTGGATGACGATACTGAACTGACGGCACTGCTGACCCGTTACCTTGAGCGTGAACTGTTTAAAGTAACTGCCGTCCATACCGCAGAAGAAGGCCTGGCAGAGGCCCTGAGCGCGCGTTACCAGGCCGTTGTGCTGGATGTGATGCTCCCCGGCGGTAGCGGTATCGACATTCTTGGGCAAATCCGTACCCGCAGTGATGTTCCTGTTCTGATGCTGACCGCGAAAGGCGATGAAATGGATCGCATTCAAGGACTCGAGATAGGCGCAGATGACTATATTCCTAAGCCATGTAATCCGCGGGAGTTATCTGCCCGGCTGCGTTCCATTCTGCGTCGCGGGCGTTCCGCCGATGTGATCTCGGCAACACTCGAAGTGGAAGATCTGGTGATCGACTTCGATAAACATATCGTGCATCGCAATGGCGAGGAGCTTGATCTCACCGTGACCGAGTTCAACATACTGGGCGTACTGGTGCGTGAAGCCGGGAAAGTTGTCGACAAAAATCGTCTCGCTGAGCAGTCGATGCAACGGTCACTGACCTTGTTTGATCGCAGTCTCGACATGCACCTCAGTAATCTGCGCAAAAAACTCGGGCCTTCGCCGGGTGGAGAGCAACGTATCAAGACCGTTCGTGGTGTGGGTTACATGTACCAGATGGAGCAGGGATCAGCTGAAGCCTGATGCGCGGCGTATTTCTAAAAATCTACCTCGCCTTTATGGTGACTGCTCTGGTAACGACCGCAGTCACCATTACTCTGGCCGCATACTATCGTCAGTGGTCTAACGACTCAGTGAACCTGATCGCCCCGACCGGGGGTTATATTTCTGCCGCTGAATTGATTCTTCAGCAGGGCGGCGAGCCTTTGCTGCTCGAGTGGCTATTGAGGTTTGAAAGACACCCCAGCGTTAATGCCTATGTATTTGATGATCAGGGACTGAGTCTGCTCCCAGATCCGCCAGCGGCGGTTGTCAGCTATGCATTGTCGGCGGAGAGCTACGAGGCTCAGGTCAGCCCCCTCAGTCGTTCCGAAATATTGGTGAAAGCGCCGATTGAAAGTGTCGAGGGGCGGGTATACCTCCTCGTCGTAGAGTTTATGCATCCGCTGGTGGTGTTTAACCTCCCGGCCTATCTTGGCTGGGGGTTACTCGCATCGTTTCTGATTTTCGCAATCTGGAGTCTGTTACTTTCAGGTTATCTGACGCGCCCCGTGCGTTTTATGCAAAAAACTGTTCAGGCCTTTGCGAGCGGCGACTGGCGCGCCCGGATGGACCCTCGCTCATTAAGGCGACGCGATGAACTTGGTGAGCTGAGCCGCGAATTTAACCACATGGCTGGGTACATCGAACGCCTGATTCATGATCAGAAGCAGCTTGTCAGTGATGTGTCCCACGAGCTGCGTTCACCACTGGCACGCAGTACGGTCGCTCTGGAGCTTGCCCGCCTGGACGCTGTGCCAGATCAGGAAGAGCATCTGGATCGAATAGAACTCGAAACCAAGCGACTCAACGAGATGATCGAAGACCTGCTCAATATGGCAAAGCTGGATGCTCAGCAGGATCACAGTCACTGGTCGGATGTCCATTGTGATAACGTGCTACAACAGGTCGTCGATGATGCCCGGTTTGAACATCCTGACAGTAACGTGAACCTGACTCTCGCAGAAGGGCTACCCGTGATCTTTGGTGATCGAAAATTACTGAAGTCTGCCTTTGAAAATATTACCCGGAACGCCCTGTTGCACACTCAGGAAGGCACGAGTGTTGATCTCTCGGCGCGGATGAAAAACGGCCTGATCCGGGTAGTGATACGTGACCATGGACCGGGGGTACCTGAGGATAAGCTGAACGATCTGCTGCGCCCGTTTGTTCGTGCGGAATCTGCGCGCGAGCGCCTTGGGCAGGGGCATCGGGGTTTTGGTCTGGGCCTGGCGATCGCGCATCGTGTCGTGTCCCATCATAGAGGCCAGATTACGCTGCGTAATCATCGCGATGGTGGCCTGATGGTCACAATTGATCTACCCCCGGCGGGTTGAATTGGCCTCTTTACGTTGGGTTTACTTGTCTCTGCTGTAATAAATTGTTGGGCTGCCGTTACAATACAAGTCTAGAAAAATAAGCAGGTTGTCTTTGTGCGTTTAATTTCCACTCTTGTTTTTATGTGTCTTCCGGCGTTGGCTCTGGCCAATCCGCCGCAGTCAGGCGCGCGCCCGGATATGTCGGTTGAGTGGAGTAACAGCCAACCAGAACAACGTCAGGCACTGGATAACTTCTATCAGGCGCTGCAAGAAATGCCACCAGGTGCTGGTAGCTCTGATATCAATGAACGGCAACGTCACCTTGAGCAGTTGCGTGATATGTCGACGGAGCAGCGTCAGGAGATGTTCCGTAACTTCGTTCAGGACGCTGAGCGTCGCCGCTAAAAATCCCTCCCTTAAGAATTGCGTCATTTCGGCAATGGACAAATGCCATCCAGTCGATACAGTGTTGCCCGTCTAATCTCGGGAAACCAGCATGAAAACACGTATCACTGAACTCTTAGGTATCGAAGCTCCCCTGATCCTTCCGGGTATGAGCTGGATTTCTACCCCTCAGCTTGTCGCCGCAGTCTCGAATGCGGGCGGCTTAGGTATCCTTGCCAGCGGTCCACTGACTCCGGAAGAAACCCGAACTTCTATTCGAGAGATCCGTGAGCTGACGGACAAGCCTTTCGGCGTGGGTGTTACCCTGCTGATGCCTGGCGCCAAAGAAAACGCCATGATCGCTCTGGAAGAAAAGGTGCCAGTGATTAACTTTTCACTGGGTAAAGGTGACTGGTTGGTGAAAAAAGCCCACGAATACGGCGGCAAAGTCATCGCGACCGTTGTCTCCGAGAAACATGCACTGTCAGCCCAAAGCATCGGTGCGGATGCCTTATTGGTCACTGGCCATGAGGCGGCAGCCCATGGCGGTGATGTGACTTCTCTGGTTCTGGTGCCGTCGATTGCCAGTAAAGTCGATATTCCGGTCATTGCTACCGGGGGCTTTGCTGATGCACGTGGCCTGATGGCTGCGCTGTCTCTGGGGGCAGAGGCTGTGGCGATGGGCTCACGCTTTGCGACCAGCGCTGATAGCCCTCTGCATAATCACGTGAAAGAAACGGTGGTTAAAAAGTCGGAGCAGGAAACTATCTACTCAAAGAACTTTGATGGCCTCTGGGCTCGCGTAATGAAAACGCCACGCTCAATTAAAGAAACCAAACGCCCTATGAATCTCATCATGGCGGGCCTCGAAGCGACGAAAGCGGCAAAGATAGTAAAACAGCCGGTCTGGAAGATCATGCTGGGCATGTTAGTTATGCTAGATAAAATCAAACTGCTGGCGTACTTTGGTGCCAGCGTTCCTCGCTTACAGGCTGCGACCATTGATGGCGACCTTGATAAGGGTGTTCAGTTTATTGGTCAGACCCAGGGGTTGATTGAAGACATCCCAACGGTGCAGGAGCTGGTTGATCGTATCCTGGCGGACGCTAAAGCGATGCATGAAAGCAATAACCGCTTCTTTTCCTGATGACGCCATGCAGGCTATCTTCGGATAGTCTGCCTTTCTTTTTATACCCCTCTTTTCGGTTACACTTTTTTGAGGTGATCTTTCCGGTTTTTTCTGGCCAAATTCATTCTTAGGTATGAGGCTGTCCGGATAATGCACGGATTCCCGTAGTTCTTTTGTAACCCTGTCTTCATAAATCCTTTTATGTCCGAAAAAAGCATTTTTCGATAAAAAACCGCTCGTATACTCATTCCCGCTCTGGCCAAAGCACCAAAAAAAATAATAGGGTGAGGAACAGGAAATGAAAAAATATCTGCTTACCGCGGTAGCAGCGGTTACTGTGTCTTCTCAGGCACTGGCGATGTCAGAAACCTTAGATACCGGTTATACCGAAACAAAATATCCTATCGTGCTTGTGCATGGCTTTCTCGGGTTTGAACAGCTGGTGGGAGTTGATTACTGGTACAAAATTCCAGAAACACTGCAGCAGGATGGTGCAGAAGTCTTTGTCGCAACCGTTTCAAATACGAACTACCCGGAAGTTCGTGGAGAGCAGTTAATTGATCAGGTTGAAGATATTCTGGCGATTACGGGCGCAGAAAAAGTAAATCTGATTGGTCATAGTCATGGTGGCCCTACGACGCGTTATGCCGGTTCAGTAAGACCTGACATTATTGCGTCTGTATCCTCTGTTTCTGGCGTTAACAAAGGCACTGTAGTGGCCGATACACTGATTGAATGGTCAGATAATTCTGAAGTGTTCGGTACTGCCTTCGATGTATTTATTTCTGGTATTTCTGAACTTATCTCTTT
>NZ_DDKU01000015.1:0-5232 GCF_002339775.1 Thalassolituus sp. UBA2590 | reverse complement strand
GTCTGGTGGGTAGCGAAGACGGCCAGCAAATGCTGCGTACCGAATACCGGGGCTCGCCAGAAGACGCCGAAGCGCTGGGTATAAAGGCAGCAGAAGACCTGTTGGCGCAGGGAGCGGGTGATATCCTGCGTGCCGTGTATGGTCATGACGTTCACTGAAGCGTTACCGCCGGTTGTAGTAACGCGACCTGCGGACAAAGCCAGTGAATTAATCAGCTCGGTGGCGGAGCTTGGCTTTGAGGTTCGCCATCATCCCTTGATTGAGATTCGCCGATTTGAAGATGATGACAGCGCGGTCTCACGTGCCTGTCGTCAGAAAATCCTCGATATAGACCATTATGACGCTGTCATCGCAATCAGCCAGAATGCCGCTGAGGCGGGTTTCGGATGGATGGACGATTACTGGCCGCAGATGCCAGTGGGCCTGCGTTGGTACGCTGTCGGCCCGACAACGGCAGCGGTTTATCGCGAGTACGATATCGACGCAGAAATGCCGGTTGACCGATACGACAGTGAGGGAGTACTCGCGCTGCCATCGTTACAGCAGGTCGAGGGTGAGAAAATACTCATCTGGCGCGGAGTCGGCGGTCGGGAAACCCTGGCATCGGTTCTGCGTGACCGGGGAGCCCGTGTCGATTACGCCGAGCTCTATGAACGTCGGCAGATTGAATGGGCAGAAGCCGACTGGGACAAAACCTTACAAGGTGCTCCAGTACTGCTGCTAAGCAGTGGGCAGGCGCTCGATATTGCACAACAACAAATACCTGATATCGCGACCCGGGTAAGCACCATCATAGTGCCAAGTGAGCGAGTGGCTACTTACGCCAGGCAGCAAGGCTGTACTGACGTGGTGGTTGCGGCCAGTGCCCGTAATGAAGATACTTTGCACAGCCTGCGCGCGCGGTTTGCCGCAGGCCGTTAAGATTTCGCCGTTAAGGCCAATTTCAGAAGGAAATTCACCGTGAGCAACGAACAACAGACTAACGCCCCGGCTGATAAGGGACAGAAAGAAAAGCGCAGTTCCAATGTGCTTTCCTGGTTTAACCTGCTCCTGATCATCATCCTGTTTGCTCTGGCGGGCGCGGCCGGCTTTTTCGGCTGGCAGCAGCAACAGGCTGCAACCGCTGAAACTGCGGTACTGACTGATCGCCTGAATACTGCACTGCAGAAAATTGAAGCAAGCAACGCGCGTGAAACAACATTGATGCAGCGCGCAGAGGCCCTGAATACTGCGTCTCAGAACCTTGCCGCTCAGGTGGCTCACAACACAGAGCGCTTGGGTAAGCTGCCGGGTGCAGAGCGTCAGGATTGGCTACTGGCTGAAGCAGAATATCTGCTGCGCCTTGCCAGTCAGCGCCTTGAGCTTGAGCGTGACTGGGAGGGTGCGATCAGCATGCTGACCGCAGCAGACAACGTCATCATTGAAACGCGTAACCCTCGTTTTGATAAAGTCCGTGCTCAGATTGCCCGTGAGCTGATGGCTCTGCGTGCCGTGCCAGCCGTTGATCGTGTGGGTGCCATCTTCCGCCTGCAGGCTCTGCAGGAGCAGGTAACAGCGCTGCCGTGGATGCCAGAAAAACTGATTGCAGAACCTGTTGCTGAAGAAGAACCTCTCACGCTGGAAGAGCAGACCTGGTACTGGAACCTCTGGTACACCGTCAGAGATAACGTGATCCGTATGGTGCGTATCCGTGAGCGTGACGAGCCAATCGCGGCGCCACTGACGCCCGATCAGCAGTATTACCTGCAGCAGAACATGCACCTGATGCTGGAACAGGCTCAGATTGCACTCCTGCGCGAACAGACCGAACTGTATGAGCACAGCCTTCAGCGCGTCTCAGAGTGGTTAGATGCCTATCTGGTTATTGAAGATGCACGCACTCGTGCTGCCCGCGCTGCCTTGTCTGAACTGCAGGCCTGGGAAGTGGCTCCGGAGCGCCCTGACATTACTGCGTCACTCCTGATGTTGCAGAAACTGGTTGAAGAGCAGCGCCGCAATGGCACTGTACAGCCAACAGAAGCAAATGCGGATGAGGCTGAAGAGGCCGGTACGGAGGACGACGCATGAGACTGATCGTTCTTTTTCTGATCCTGATTGCTGCGGGAGCGCTGGCCGTTGGCGCATTCGTTTATATCGATGCTGGCTATGTCATGCTCAGCTGGGAAAACTACACGGTAGAGACCAGCCTCTGGATGTTTCTGGTATTGGGCGCCATCGCCCTGCTGGCTGTGTATATAGCATTGCGTGCGTTGCTGGTGTTGTTTGGTAGCGACCGCCGCTTCAATGAGTGGCGTCAGCGTCGTCGCAGCTTACGTGCCCGTCGTCAGACCACGCGAGGCCTGCTTGCTTTGGCGCAGGGTCAGTGGCGCCGTGCCGAACGCAACCTGACAAGCAGCGCTAAAGATTCTGATCAGCCTTTGATCAACTACCTGGCGGCTGCCCGTGCTGCTTACGAGCAGGATAAGTCAGAAGCAACGGACGAATGGCTCAAGCAGGCAAGCCTGAGCACTAAAGGCTCAGACCTGGCGGTGGGTATTACTCAGGTACAGCTGCTGCAATCGCGTCACCAGAACGAGCAGGCGCTGGCCGTGCTGATCAGCCTGCGTGAAAAGCATCCCCGTCATGCCTATCTGCTGAAACTGCTGGTAAAAACGCTGCAGGATCTCGAAGACTGGGTAGCGTTGAATGAGCTTCTGCCAACCCTGCGCAAAGCGACCAAAATCCCGGATGAAGAGTTGCGTAAGCTGGAGCGCAACGTTGCTCTGCAACTGCTCGACCGCGCCCGTCATGCAAATGGTGGACAGGGCCTGACAGCAACGTTTGATGGTCTCGGCCGCGACGTGCGTTACACCAGCGATGTGATGAAGTCATACGTTGACCTGCTGCTCGAAACTGAGCAGGAAGAGAAAGCAGAAGAAGCGCTGCGTGAAGGCCTTAAGCATGTATGGCACGACGAGCTGGTAGAAATCTACGGTCGTCTGAAAGGTAAAGATGCCAACAAGCAGCTGCTGTTTGCTGAGCAGCAGCTGAAAGAGCGTCCTAATGACCCGCTCCTGCTGCTCACTCTGGGTCGTCTGGCGCTGCGTGTGAATGATCTGGAAAAAGCCCGCGAATATCTGAAGACCGGCTTGAGTATCAGAGGCCTGGCCGAACTGCACGCTGAAATGGGTAAGGTCATGCTGGCCGAAGGCGATGAGACGCTGGCCTGTGAACACTTCCAGCTGGCTCTGGGTCACTGATCCCACGCAAGCTGCGCGACACCAGTACATAAAATAATAACAACCGGCGGCCTTGAGCCGCCGGATTGGTATCAGGGGGATGTTATGAATGATATGCCACATCGCTCGGCGCTTGCCGACTACCTCACCATACTGACGGGTCTGTTTACCATCCTGAGTGGAGCCTACTCACTCTACGCCGGTGGTGATGTCTCTGCGGCGGCGGATACCGAAACCTATTGGGATGGTCCTCTGCGACATGCTATTGCGATTACGCTGACTGTGATGGGGCTGTACTTCTTTATGGATCTCTCTGTGAAAATCGCAGGTAAGATCGTCAGAACCGGCACCAGCGGCCTGCCCGGTTGGTTGGTTTTTGGCCTTTTCTATTTTGGTGGTATGGCGTTATACGGGGTCTTTCAGATCGTGCTCCAGTCGAATCTGTTTGCTGAATTACAGATCTCATATTTTATCACTTCGCTTGTCATCTGGCTGGCATTGACCATTCCTCTGGCCATCATGTCGGCATTCAAACCGAAACCACGCCGCTAAAGCGGCTGGTAACGCCTGACCTTTTTTCGCTGCGCGATCACATCTTTACTTTTCTGCAAACTCCAACAGCGGAAGAGTGTTGCCTTTCTTTATAATATAACGATAATGATTCGCATTAATAATTTCAGAGGCGAGTCACACATGGGTTCAACATTGAGTCAGGCGTCTGTCGGTATCGTATTCGGTACAGATACCGGGAATACAGAGGACGTAGCAGAGAAGATTTCCGAACAATTGCAAAGCGCGGGAATCCTTGCTGAATTGATTAACATCACGGATGCTGAGCCCGAGCAGCTGCAAGGCTACGACCTCACGATCATGGGGATTCCCACATGGGACTTCGGTGGCATTCAGGTCGATTGGGAAGATGTCGAAGACATGATTCAGGCTCTGGATATGTCGGGCAAAACCGTCGCCCTTTACGGGCTGGGCGACCAGTTTGGCTACGGTGATTTTTTCCTCGATGCGATGGGCTGGTTACAGGAACATCTGCAAAAAGCCGGGGCGCGCTTTATTGGGTACTGGCCGACCGAAGGATACGAGTTTGAGGCATCACGGGCCGTCAACGAGGAAAAGACGTTTTTCTGTGGTCTGGCCATCGATGAAGACCAACAGTTCGAACTGACCGATGCCCGCGTTGAAAAATGGGTAGCTCAGATTATCAGTGAATACGATGCGCTGGCGGCGGCCTGATATGAGATACATGTGTAACGGCCATCGTCAGTGGCTGATCGATAATCCTTCTGAGCTGACACCGAGCTGGCAGCGGGCAACGTCCATGGGCTGTGAGGCGATGCTCGGCGAGCACTGGCAGAGAGCAGCTATATGTTTCGGTAATGCCGTTGAAGTGGCGGAGCTGGAGCTGGCAAGAAACCCTGATCGTGCGGCACAACAGCGCTATCTTGAAGCAGCAGCTCAGATGATGGCTGCCTTTCGTCGTCTCGGCGACCAGCGAAGCTGCCGCTTTTTGTTCAGCAGAGTGCTGGAGTTGTTAGAGCAACTATCTATGCGGGATTTTTGCGAGGAGAGCCTGGGAATTCTCAAAGAATTCACATTCGGAGACAGCAGGGATGCAGAGAAATCAATGTGGCAGAAGTTAGCTTCAACGAAAGAGCGACGTGCAAGCCTCCACTGAGTGATCTGAACGGGACGGCGAGGAGAAGTACCGTCGATTTACGCAAAGGCTTTGTTGCCGCTTGTAATTTCCTGTTATGAGTCTTTGTTTGCAGTTGCTTACAGAGAACCGGTGACTACATTGAAATTTATATCAATTTAATCCCGGGGCTTTTCTGGCTCCAGTCTCTTGTGGAGCCTGCATGATCGGTATTATTCAGAAAGTACTGCTTGACCTGCTGGAAGAAACCGGCGGAAAGCCATTACTGGGCGCAGTCCTGAAACGAGCTGAAGTCCCTGAGAATGTTACCTTCCGGATAGATCAGAATTATTCAGATGACGAATTTCA
>NZ_DDKU01000067.1:10159-11403 GCF_002339775.1 Thalassolituus sp. UBA2590 | reverse complement strand
TGGTATGGATTGTGTTATCAGTAAGCCTGTGGATTATTCAATGCTTTATGATCAACTGGTTTCGCTAATTATTAAGGGGCGTCACCCGGTGCGCATTGCCTGACGCTGACGTGTTGCTGTGACGTCTGATCTTGATAAGAAGAAGGGCTGAAAACTCAGCCCTTTTTATTTCTGTCGCTTTGTATCTGTACTTCTATTTCAACCCATTTGAATCCCGCGGTCACCTGTCGGTTTATTTTACCGAAGCGTCATCTTCCGGCGACTCCCCATCTTTGCGAGAAGGGTCAGTCATGCGGGCGATGGCTTCAAGGCGTTTGATGATTTCTCCGTTTACGCTACCTTCTGGGAAATTGCCCTCTGCATCTGCGATACCAGGCTCCCGGTCCAGCAACAGATGGATGGCTTCGTCGACGTGGCGCACGCAGTAAATATGGAATTCACCGGCCTCGACGGCCTTTAGTACATCGTCATGTAAAACAAGATTACGCTGATTGGCTGCTGGGATAATTACCCCTTGCTTGCCGGTCAGTCCCCGAGCGTTGCAAAGACGGAAGAAGCCTTCGATCTTCTCATTCACGCCACCGATGGCCTGGGCTTCACCGTATTGGTTGACCGAACCTGTAATAGCAAAACTCTGATCAATCGGCGAGTGAATCAGAGCCGAAATAAGACAAATCAGTTCAGCCATAGAGGCGCTGTCACCATCGACGTAACCGTAAGACTGTTCCATTGCGATATGAGCAGAAATAGCGAGAGGGAATTTCTGTGCGTAGCGGTTCCCCAGGAAGCCTGAAAGAATCATAACACCTTTAGAGTGAATCGCCTGACCCAGAGCGACTTCACGTTCGATATCGACAATACCTTTTGAACCCGGATATACCGACGCTGTAATTCTGGCAGGTGAGCCGAAACTGGTGTCGCCGAGTGACATCACGGTCAGTCCGTTAATTTTACCGATGGCGGTGCCGGTGGTCTCGAGAAGCACTGTGCCGTCCAGCATCTGTTCAAAAAGCTTGTCGTAGACTCTTCCAGTACGTTCCTGTTTGGCCTTAAGCGCACGATCGATATGAATTGTGGTGATTAATTCGTCCTGCGCCAGCTTGCGAATGAAGTCGGCTTCAGCGAGTAGGTCAAACTGATCACCAATTAACGCGCTTAAAGTATCCTGCTGTTCAGCAAGGCGGGCGCTGTGTCGGACCATGCGCTCAACGGCGGCTTTGTCGAGGTCGGCGTATTGCTGCTCT
>NZ_DDKU01000067.1:0-9859 GCF_002339775.1 Thalassolituus sp. UBA2590 | reverse complement strand
CGAGGTCGGCGTATTGCTGCTCTTCGATCCGGCTCTTCAACAGTTGAGCGTAGGCCTGAACGTGGGGTTCAGTCAGTTCGATATCACTGTCGAAATCGACCAGTGTGCGGAACAGACGCTTAAAGTCTTCGTCGTATTCCTGAAGCAGGTAATAAATCTGACGAGAGCCAATAAGCACCAGCTTAAAATCGAGGGGGATAACATCTGGCACGAGTGATGTTGTGTTCAGCAGGCCGACCTCGGAATAGGGCGATTCCATCTTGAGCTCGTTGGATTGCAGTGCACGTTTCAACGCGTCCCACACGAAGGGTTCGGACAGCACTTTCTCGGCATCCAGAATCAGGTAGCCGCCGTTGGCTTTGTGCAGCGCACCTGGGGCGATTTTCTGATAATTGGTGACCAAGGCGCCTTGCTCACTGACGTACTCTATGCGTCCGACGAGGTTGGCGTACGACGGGTGGGGCTCGTAGATCACCGGCGCGCCACTGTCAGGCGCATGATGCGTGGCAATATTTGGCAGCAGTGAATCTTCAAGGCTGCTGCGTTTCGCGTACTCTTCACGCAGGTCCATCAGGCGCTCTTCGACCAGCTCTTCCAGAACAACGGACGGAAGGTGCTCTTCCATCACCGTGATGTAGTCCATCACTGGCTCATGATGAGAAAAGGCTTCGCGAATCGGAGCGAGCAAGGGAGTGATCGCCTCGCGAATCGTTTCCTGATTCAGGCGACGAAGCTCGTTGCTGCTTTCGCGTTTCCATTGTGGCAGTTCTGCAAGTTGCTCACTGAGCATGTGTTCAAGCTCAGCGATGTCATTGTGGAAGGTTTCCCGCTCTTCTTCGGAGAGCTGAGCAAATTCGGTCTCATCCAGTGCTTTGCCTTCGCGCATTGGGGTGAAACTGATAGCGTTTGAATCCCGGTATACGGCAACCCCGCGCTTGTGCGCTTCCCGCTCTACCGTTTCGATCGCCCGGTCATAACGACGGTTAAATGTGTAATCAATGGCCGACTTTTTCTGTTGATAGGTCGGGTGCTCCAGAACGGCTGGAAAGCTGGCAATCAGCTGATCAATCAATTCGGTCATAAGCCCGCGGAAGTCACTGGCCTCCTGTGGGAGCAGGGCGAGAACTTTGGGCTCGCGCGGATTATTGAAGTTGTTTACGTAGCACCAGATGTCTGGGGTCTTCTGACGCTTGGCCTCGCTTTTCAGATAGTCGCGCACGTAGGACGAGCGACCGGTTCCGGTGTCTCCCATAACGAATATGTTGTAACCGGGGCGTTCCATTGCAACGCCGAACTGGATCGCGTTGACGGCTCGCTCCTGACCCAGAACCCCGTGAAAGGGCTCAATATCCGCAGTTGTTTTGAAGTCGAGAGAATCGGGGTGGATCGTCTGTGTGGCAAGAGAGTGGGGTAACGCTTGGGGCTTCTGTGTCATTGTCGCTCTGATGTCGCTTCTTTAATGAGGTACCCAGTTACAGTATTGCGCTCGCCGCAGTATGACAAGTCTGATTAGAGAAAAGCGCACACTGGTAAGCTCTGTCAGTTGCTTTTGTGCGGTTCTCGGGGATAATTCACGCTTTGTTGGCATCTGTTGCAAACAAAGTGTCATCGCAGTATTCAGAATGTGCAGTTAAGGTAGCTCCATGTCGGTCCAGCCGGAAGACAGAACAACGATAGATATGTTCAGCTCGTCAGGGCCGGGCCGCCCTCGCAGTAACCCCTATGACAGAACTCAGCAGTCTCGCCTTAATAAACGCAGTCAGCGTCTGCGCGACAAGCATGCTGGCTTGCATCGTCTGGAAGTGAAATTGCCTGCGCACGTCGTAGCCGCTCT
This sequence comes from Thalassolituus sp. UBA2590, assembly GCF_002339775.1. Taxonomy (NCBI): domain Bacteria; kingdom Pseudomonadati; phylum Pseudomonadota; class Gammaproteobacteria; order Oceanospirillales; family Oceanospirillaceae; genus Thalassolituus; species Thalassolituus sp. UBA2590. Next base: position 8,025 of record NZ_DDKU01000067.1, on the reverse strand, counting down.
GGATGGCGCTGCTGACGAGTTAGGTTTGTCCCGTGCGGAAGTAATCACCAAAGCACTGGAGCAGTGGCTCCACATCTGACGCAATGAATTGTTCATAAGACCTTGATTCTGAAGCGGGTTTTGGCTAATGTACGCCTCCCCGCTGATCGCGGGGCGTTATGGTGGCCTTTGTCGGTCCCCTCGCAACGATACACCGCGAACCCCGCCAGGTCCGGAAGGAAGCAACGGTAGTGGTCGACTCGTGTGCCGGGGTGTGGCTGGCAGAGGTCATCTCCAGTTTCTCTTCCGTATTTTCCTTTCCAGATTGTCACTGACTTTACCCGCTTATCCAGTTATTATGCGAGCTGAATACAGGTATTCAGGCCGAATAGATTTTCATGAGTTATCAGGTACTTGCGAGAAAATGGCGTCCGCGTTTCTTTGATGAAATGGTCGGGCAGGAGCACGTTCTGCGCGCGCTCATCAATGCGCTGAATGAAGGGCGTCTCCATCATGCGTACCTGTTTACCGGCACCCGCGGTGTTGGTAAAACGACGATTGCCAGGATTCTGGCCAAATGCCTCAACTGCGAGCAGGGCGTCAGCGCAAGACCCTGCGGCGAGTGCTCTTCTTGCCGTGAAATTGCAGAAGGCCGCTTCGTTGACCTGATTGAAGTCGATGCAGCATCCCGTACCCGTGTTGAAGATACCAGAGAGCTCCTTGATAACGTTCAGTACGCGCCTACAAGAGGCCGCTTCAAGGTCTACCTGATTGACGAAGTTCATATGCTCTCAACCCACAGTTTTAACGCCTTGCTGAAAACGCTCGAAGAGCCGCCGGAACACGTTAAATTTCTGTTGGCGACGACCGACCCACAAAAGCTCCCGGTAACTATTCTTTCGCGTTGCCTTCAGTTCAGCCTGAAGAATATGACTCCTGAACGTATTGTCGGTTACCTGGGTAAAGTGCTGCAGGCGGAGTCTGTGCCGTACGACGAACCGGCGCTCTGGTCTCTGGGCCGCGCAGCTCAGGGCAGTATGCGGGATGCGTTAAGCCTGACAGATCAGGCCATCGCCTTTGGCGAAGGTGAAGTGCACGAGTCTCAGGTCAATTCCATGCTCGGAAGTATGGATCGCGGCAGGCTGTTCAGACTCGCTGAAGTGATGGCGAAGGCAGATGCCAGTGAGATCCTGGCTGAAACGGCTTCCATGGCTGAACATTCTCCGGATTACGATGAGATCCTTCAGGGGCTTCTGCATATCTGGCACCGTGCATCGCTAGCTCAGGTTGTTCCTGATGCCATCGATAATGCCGAAGGGGATCGTGAAGCGATACTTCAGTTGTCGATGGCAATGCCCGCCGAAGATCTGCAGTTGTGTTATCAGATCGCACTTCAGGGGCGACAGGACCTCGCGATGGCACCAGAGCCTCGTCAGGGCTTTGAGATGATATTACTGCGTATGCTGGCATTCCGTCCGGCGCCTGATGTCGTGCCTGAACTCGACCTGGCGTCGGCGCTCGAAAAAAAAAAGCCACTGACAGCTCCAGCGGCTGAAGCTGTTTCTGGGGTTGGTAGTGGGGTCGTTCCGGAGTCTGATTCAGAGACTGCTGCAGGTACTGCATCAGAGCCGAACGAGCCTGCAGGGCAGTTCGAATCTCTCGGTTTTGTTTCGCCTGCTTCTGAGCCCGCTATCGCTGAGCCAGAAAAGTCAGAACCTCAGATTGCGACGCCTTCCGCTGCAGAGCCTATGGGTTCAGAGCCTGTAAATTCAGAGCCTGTAAATTCAAAGCAGGCGCCAGAATCAATGGTAGCTACGCCCCAACAACCGGAACCATCCGCGACGCCAATCATTACAGATCACGCTGTCTCTGCGGAAAATTTAACGGCCGCTGATGCTTCTGTTGATACCCCTGCAGAGGCGCATTCCGGCAGCTCCACTGGCGCTCCTGTTGAGGCTCCAGCCGATATCCCTGTCCAACAAGATGTCCCTGTCGAATATGAGTCTGCGCTGGCACCAGTGATGCCTGGTGATGAGACGCAGGAACGTCGCGATGGCTCTCTGGCCGACCTTATGGAGAACCCGGTTCCGCAGGCCGTGGTTGAGCCAGTGAGTGAGCCGGAAGTGTCAGGCTCATCGCCAGCGGCAGATGTTGAAGCCGAGTCGTCTGCCATGGCGAGTGTCGACGAGTTGCCCGAGCTAGCTCCTCATACCTGGCATATGTGGGTTGATCATCTGGCGCTCGCTGGATTACCTATGGCAATTGCCCGAAACAGTGCACTTATTCAGCGTGAAGAGGCGCCGGAAGGCACTGTGCTTGAGTTTGATGTCGATCCCGCACAAGGCGCGTTGTACAACGATACCCAGCGAGAGAGAATCGCAACGGCTCTGACGGAATTTCTGCCAGGTGTGACACTCAGAATGACTCTCACTGCAACACGTGGAGAGACACCGGAGCAACGCAGGCAGCGGCTGCTGGCCGATGCGCTGTATTCAGCGCGTCAGGCAATCGACAGTGACCCCCTGGTAGATCAGATAATTAATGAATTAGGCGGGCAGGTTATTGAAGACACTGTCCGGCCGAATACCTGATGTTTTATAAAGAATTGACCTGAAGAATTGAAGAGAGGTACGCATGATTAAAGGTGGAATGGGCAACCTGATGAAGCAGGCTCAGAAGATGCAAGAGCAGATGGCAAAGGCTCAGGAAGAACTGGCTTCAGCAGAAGTAACTGGTGAAGCCGGCGCGGGTCTGGTGAAAGTCGTTATGACTGGCCGTCACGATGTTAAGCGCGTCGACCTTGATGATTCCATCATGGAAGAAGAAAAAGAACTGCTTGAAGACCTTCTGGCGGCTGCTGTGAATGATGCCGTTCGTAAAATCGAACAGAATAATCAGGAGCACATGTCGAAACTGACATCAGGCATGGGGCTTCCTGCAGGCATGAAGCTGCCGTTCTGATTTATGGCCAGCCGACCGCGTGACTATCAGCTACTTTGTGAAGCATTCGATGGCTTGCCCGGTATCGGTGCGCAGGCAGCAGAGCGGCTGGCGGAATGGTTGGTCTACCACGGCGATAGCAGGCAGCTGGCAGAGGTACTGACGCGCATCGGCGAAGCGGAGCTCTGCCGGCTCTGTAATCGTATTCAGTGCCAGTCGGAGTGTCAGGCCAATGTTGATCGCGCCGGTTACTTTCTGGTGGCATCGACGGAAGCGGTGCTCAATCGGTTGTCTGAGATTGTGGATTATCAGGGGCCGCTGTTTGTTTTGCACGGTGAGTTGTCGCCAGCAAGCGGGGTCGGCCCCTCTCAAATAAATATGGATGATCTGCTTGCGTCCGTTGAGCACTTCCCGGAGGCGTCGCTGTTGATACTTGGTAGCGACTCCGTTGAAGGGCGGACAACGGCAGAATATATTTTCCGGCGCTCCGGCCGGGCTGGTGAGCGTGTCAGTGTCGAACGTGCGTGTGAGATATTAAGGGGTCTTGATTGACTGAACCTAGAGTACAGACTGAAGTGCCGGTGCCGGAATGGATCGCGACGGATCAGCAACTTAACGATGCCTGCATCAGGTGGTCTTCGGCGGATTTTCTCGCGGTTGATACTGAGTTTGTCAGAACCAGTACGTTTTATCCCAAGCCTGGATTGATTCAGGTCGCGGATAAACATGCGTGCGTATTGATTGACCCTCTGGCAATCAACGACTGGAGCAAGTTCAAAGCTCTTATGCAGAGCCCGGATGTTGTGAAAGTATTCCATTCATGCGCGGAAGATCTTGAAGTCTGTAAACGTATTTTTGATGCCGTACCGAGCCCCTTGTTTGATACACAGATAGCGATGGCGCTGTCGGGGTATGGTGGTTCTGTAGGGTTTCAACGAGCCGTCAGTGAATTGCTAGATCTGGATATTCCCAAAGAAGCAACCAGAACGGACTGGCTTCAGAGGCCACTGACTCCGGTACAGATGGAATACGCGACCGCAGATGTGTTTTATCTTTTTCAGATTTATCCACGATTGAAACAAAAGCTCGAAAGTCTCAGAAGAGAGGCGTGGGTTGAAGAAGAGTGCGAACGTCTTGTAGTCGCCGCGAGTCAACCCGATACAGACTTTTCAGGTGCGTTTCAGCGAGTGAAATCAGGTTGGAAGCTAAGGCCGCAGGAACAGAGCATTCTGCAACAGCTGGCTGTCTGGCGTGAGGAAGAGGCGCGGGCGCGTGATGTCCCGCGAAATAAAGTGGCGGATGATCCAGCGCTGTGGAATTTATCCAGATTTAAAGCACGTAACCGCGATCAGCTTTTCAAAGCAGGGTTACGGGCAAACATCATCAAAGAGTGTGGCAAACAGGTTCTGCAGATTATTCAGCAGGCACAGGCTAACGATTCTGATGAATGGCCAGAGTTGTTGCAGCGGCCGCTCTCTGTTGATGACGGTAACCTGATGAAGCTTCTGAAAAAAGGCGTAATTAAAAAAGCGGAATCGCTGAATATTCCGCCGGAAGTGCTGGCCAACAAAAAAGCGCTGGAGGCGTTAATGCGCGCTCCAGACAATGAATTGCCACCCATACTCCTTGGGTGGAGAAAATCAGAAATAGGTGATGCCCTGTTGGCGCACCTGAAAGAGATCAGGCAATAAATTATGACGGCGACTAAGCGCGTTTTGTGTGACGTTTATAAAACACGTCGCAAGGATGAGATGTACCTCTACGTTGAAAAGAAAGAGGGCATGGCTCGTGTACCGGATGAACTGAAAGAAATGTTTGGTAAACCTGAACTGGCATTAACCCTGTTGCTGACGCCAGAGAAAAATCTTGGTCGGGCAGATGCTGAAAAGGTTCTCGCTGATATCGAAGAGAAGGGCTTTTATCTGCAGATGCCTCCGGCAAAAGAACCCTACATGCTGGATCTCTTCTGCCGAAAGGACGACGAATGAGTGCTGCCTTGCGCTTTTGGGAGACGACACCGTTAAGTGAAATGAGCCGGGAACAGTGGGAATCCCTCTGTGATGGTTGTGCTTTGTGTTGTCTGCAGAAGTTAGAGGATGAAGACAGCGGTGATGTGTATTACACCGATATTCATTGCCGCTACATGGATAAAAATAATTGCCAGTGTACGGTTTATCAGGAGCGCCAGGCTTATGTACCGCACTGTGTCTGGTTAACACCAGAACAGGCTTCTGAGTTTCACTGGTTGCCAGAAACCTGTGCATACCGGCTTGTTGCTGAGGGAAAGCCGCTGAAGGAGTGGCACCCCCTGATTAGTGGAGATCCGGAGTCTGTCCACTACTCCGATGTTTCGCTGCGCGGCAAAGGTGTTGCGGACAATCTTGTGAATGAAGAGGATTGGGAAGATCACATCATATGGAAAGCCTGACTGATTATTACGCCTTCTGGGCCGTTTATATCCTTGCGGGCCTGCTGGGTTTCTGGTGCTGGGGGAAGATGGCGTTCTGGGTAAAAGAACGCGGCGCTGCTTACCATATTTACAGTGCGGTAGGGGCCGTCATTATTTTTACGCCAGTGCCGGTTCCTGATGCCAGCATTGAAGTACTTTCTCCGGGGTTTATCGCGGTACCATTCGCTTTAATATCGGATGGTCTGGCCGGGTTGGAGCAGTTTGTTCCCTGGTTTTCTGTCGCTGCGGGGATCGCACTGATCGTGACACTGGCCGGCCTGATTGCAGGCCTTGCCCCCAAACCTGACGAGCAACAAAAAGATCGGACGACTGCGACCGGACTTGCTAAGAAAACGGCGCCCGTTAAAGGAAATCCGTTCCGCTGAAGCACAGGCAAGACAGGCTGTCTTGCCTGTCTGTCAATCTCTATTTACTGTTTTGTCAGTTTTCTTCTGGCATAACAGAACATACTTCCATGCCCCTCCTGTATCTTAGTTCTGCTGTGACTTACAAGCTGATACGTACTTTTCTGGCTAACTCTCAAAACTTTGCTAGTTTTAATTCATACCGTGCCCAGATTGGGCACAGAATTAAAAACGCATGTCTGATTAGTGACACAGGCACCTGGCGGTGCTACTGAGGGTTTAGAAAATGGCTAACCATATATTCATTCTTGCTACCGTAATGCTTCTTGCAGGGATCTTCGGCGGTCTGGTGAACTTTTACCTGTACGGTGATAAAGACCCGGATTCGGCAAGTCTTCCACGATTTCTGGTTGTGGGTGTCGGCGCATCGTTTCTGGTACCGGTTGTTCTGGATATGGTGAACAGCGAGCTGGTTCTTGAAAGTCAGGGTGACCCTTCTCAGCTACTCATTTTTACCGGTTTCTGTCTGGTTTCAGCGCTGCTGAGTCGCTTTGTTATCGACAACATGTCGGACCGGATTCTCAACGAGGCGAACGTCGCTCGTCAGCGTTCTGAAGAGGTCGAGCAGGATCTCCGTATTATTCAGAATGAGCTGCTGCCTCTGATTGATACTGAAACCGAAAAAGACATGAGCGGGTACGATCCGCAGATGGCGAATGTGTCAGAAGAGCTGGACACAACGTCGGCCCAGATTCTTAAAATTTTATCCAACGGTCGGTATATCTTCCGCTCGCTGGCAGGGGTGTGCCGAGAATGCAATCAGGAAGAGTCGACAGTCCTGAAAACACTGCATGTGCTGACTACACGCAGCCTTGCGGGCAAGGTGAGTGGTAAGAATGGTGTGCGCTGGCATATCACTGAGAAAGGTCGTCGCGTTCTCGAAAATAGCCTCTGATTCTGATTGAACTTGAAGGTGACTGAATTAAAGGGAGTCGGAGCTTTTATGCTGCTTTTCCGAACGATTTTTCTGGCGGTGTTCTTCACCGCCTTAACCCTCAGCGTCCGGGCTGAAGAAGCTCCGGCTCCGGACTTAAGAATCGTGATCGATATCTCCGGCAGCATGAAGGAGACAGATCCTGAAAACCTCCGACGCCCCGCACTTAAGCTGCTGACGGAATTATTACCCGAGGGAGCTCGTGCTGGTGTCTGGACCTTTGGGCGCTACGTGAATATGTTGGTGCCGCTTGGTACCGTAGATGAAGCCTGGCGCCAGAAAGCGCGCGCAGCGAGTGGGGATATAAGTTCAGTCGGCCTCAATACAAATCTCGTTGAAGCCCTCGATAAAGCCCTCTACGAGGCGACTCAGAAAAGTCAGTTTGATCAGACTGTTATTCTTCTGACCGATGGTCGGATTGATATGGATACTTCCGGTGGCGCCCCTGGCACGCCGGCGAATACAGCCGCTCGTGAAAGGCTTATCAGCGCTGTTCTTCCTGAGTACATGTCGAAGAATGTCCGTATTCACACTCTTGCCCTGTCCGATGCCGCAGATGTCACTATGCTTGGGCAGCTTGCTATGGAAACAGACGGCCTCGCGCTAAAAGCGCATACCAATGACGAACTGATGCCAGCATTCCTGAAAGCATTTGATCGTGCCGTACCCAGTGAGCAGGTACCGCTTGTTGGAAATACCTTCAATATTGACCCAAGTGTTAACGAATTTACCGCGCTGATATTCAGAGCGGCTTCCAGTAAACCTACCGAGCTGGTATCGCCTTCGGGCGTCCGTATCTCTCAGGATTCTGCTGCAACGTCGCCTGATGTTCGGTGGCATCATGACCTGAATTTCGATCTGATTACCGTGAAATCTCCTGAAAGCGGAGAGTGGACCGCCGACGCCGATGTTGCGCCTGACAGTCGTGTGCAGATTCTGTCTGATCTAAAACTCAAAGTAACTGGTCTGCCGGGAAGTCTTTTCTCTGGTGTGCCGGTGCAGCTCGAAATGTCCCTGGAAAATGAGGGTGAGACAGTTGATGAAGAGGCGATTCTGCAGCTGACGGATGTGAGCCTGCAGGTTACGGCACCAGATGGCCGCACAGGCAGTAAACTATTGTCTGACCCGGAAAGCCTGCCGGTCGATGGTATTTTCAGAGAAACTCTGAGCCGCCTTAATCAGCCGGGTGAGTATCGACTCGAGATACAGGCACAAGGGCGTACGTTTGAACGTAAACAGGTGCTTACGGCGACATTGGCAGAGCCGATGCGGGTCGATGTTACTCCTGATGTCGGGCA
>NZ_DDKU01000135.1:0-14401 GCF_002339775.1 Thalassolituus sp. UBA2590 | reverse complement strand
ATGGAGCGGGTGAAGGGAATCGACCCCTCATAATCAGCTTGGAAGGCTGAGGTTCTACCATTGAACTATACCCGCGTCGCAATCAGCCCAGGCAGTTCAGCGTTCCAGGCTGTTTCGACAGTGATTCACTGTCTGAAAATGGTGGTGGGGGCTGGATTCGAACCAGCGAAGCTTTCGCGTCAGATTTACAGTCTGATCCCTTTGGCCGCTCGGGAACCCCACCAAAGTGGCGCGTATTATCAGTACGTGGCCGGGGTCTGTCAACAACTTTTTTGCTTATTTATTATTAACTTATGGATTATCCGTCAGCGGGCTGATGACGACAGCTCACCATTTGCCATTGAACATCTTGGTCTTCCGCTTTAACACGACGGCGCATCGTTTCATCCAGTTTAGAAATTTCCCGGATCTCAACCCAGAACTCTGTCGTGGTACTTCCGACTTCTCTGATCGCGACGTCCTCAAAACCCAAGCCTGTCACTTTCTTTTGCAGAGCATCGGCCGAGCTTTTCTGCCGGAACAACCCGAGCGAGATCCCGTCAGCCAGGTCTCCCTGGGTAATGATGTAGCTATCGACCGACCGCGCCTGAAGCTTACGCAGTAGCGTCATGGCCTCACCGCGACTCGGCAGCGGCCGAACATGCACCCAGAACTCGGCGTCTTTGAGGTTCGGCACTTTATGCTGACTGATTAAGCCTGTAAGACCCAGCTCAAGTGAGCGTGCCTGAGCAACACGAGCACTGAGATCATCAAGATAGGGGCCGAGTGCATAGCACAGCTTTTTGCCGGGGTCCGGGCGGACAGGTTGCTGACTCACTGGCAGATTGCCGGATTGTTTTTCAGACAGTAAGACGAGCGTTTTGCCTTGTCCGAGGTTACCGTCCTGAGTGCGGGCAATGCTGTCTTCTGTAGGGCGCGTAATAAAATACCCGGCGATTCCCAGATTAATTACGATCAGGCTGTAAACTATCCAGCGCATAACAATTCCATGCCATCAAATATAAGGTTTGGATAATATCCACTATCCAGCCAATCAGCCAGCTGAGCGCCATCTCCCCCCGTAACCACCAGCCTGAAGTCTTTATGATTCTCAGCGACTGACTTCACCAGAGCAGCCTGCTGATGCAGGACACCAGCTTTAACGCAGGCAACTGTACTTTTACCAGGGGCCAGATTCGTATCGTGCTGTTCGTCACTGAATGGCCGGACCCGATCAGTACCGCCAAATAAAGCACGCTGAGCCATCTGGATTCCGGGCACTATATAGCCGCCCAGATGCTGATTATTTTCGTCGAGTAAGTCGAGCGTAAGTGCTGTCCCTGCATCGACCACCAGCAGATCATCATTGAATATGGCTCTGGCTCCCAGCATCGCCAGCCAGCGGTCAACACCGAGACGCTTTGGATCAGCATAGCAATGATGAAATCCGGTATGCCCTTCTACCGGATGTGCAATCCAGCGCAAACGGTCGCCGTAGCGGGCACCGAAGAGTTCGTGCAGTTCTTCATTGGTGCTGACACTGGAGACGGCTACTTCTCCGATGCCATCTGGCCAGGCGTAATGTGGTGCCTTATCTTTATCGACATGACCTTCCGCAAGAATTTCTCCCTGTTGGCGGGTCTGCCACTTAATTCGGGTATTTCCGATATCAACTAACAGGACGGACACTGAGCTCTCCTGCACTGATTATTTCCATTCCCCGTTCAGTTCTGAGCATCAGCTCACCTTTACGGTTTACACCTTTTACAGTGCCACTGATCTGCTGTGTCGGTGAGCTGATAACAACGTCTTTATCATGGTAAATATCTTTCTGGGACCAGTATTCCTGCAAGGGTGCAAATCCTTCTCGTTGAAACGTATCAATACTGGACAGCAATTCGTCCAGTAATACTCCCGCGACCTGATTTCTCGACAAGTCGGGTTTCAGGCTTTTCAGATCGACCCAGGGCTGGTCTATGTCCCGTGCTTCGGCTTCCGACATCGATAAGTTAAGGCCAATACCAATTACCACCTGACAGTGACTGTTGTACTCGCCTGTGACCTCCAGAAGTATCCCGGCAAGCTTGCGACCGTCGGCATACACATCGTTGGGCCATTTGAGACCTACACCATCAATCCCCAGCCGCGAGAGCGCCTTTTCTACGGCCACTCCAACCGTCAGACTCAAACCTTCCAGCGCCGACATTCCTCCGGAAAACGACACCAGCAACGACAAATATATATTGCGACCAAACGGGCTGATCCATTGCCTTCCACGGCGACCACGGCCACTGCTCTGCTTCTCAGCTAGAACCGCGTATCGCTTCCCCATGTGATCAGAAGCGCGCTCAAACAGGTAGGTATTAGTGGAGTTCACCTCGAGCAGCAACTCCAGGCAATCCAATCGCTGGCTAACTACGCTGCGTATCGCGTCTTCATCCAGCAGCTCTATCGGATCGTGCAAACGATACCCCTTACCCTTAACAGATGAGAAAGGCACCTCCAGCTCTTCTAGCTTTTTCAGCTGCTTCCAGACGGCCGCCCTGCTGACGCCCATAGCCTCACCGAGGGCCTCGCCTGAATGGAAGTGTCCATCAGAGAGATGGCGAAGTAATTTCTTGAGCATAGAGGAGTACCTTTGTTAACCGCATCACTATATCAGAGGGCTATTCGCTGTCAGAGTGTAAATCCAGATGACATCCCACCCGTCACTAAGTGATATTTATCCAACTGGGCTAAACTATAAGAGAGCACAACCGAGGTTCCCATGGCCGGCTGGCACCGTATTTCATCACTGCTCATCGTTATTTACGCAAGCATCCAATCGTATTGGTCCTATGCAGAGACCCTCTATATTCAGCCACCTCGAGCCCTGGAGGATGCTTCTCATAGTTATTACCGTGACTTATTAAGCGCCCAGCTCACCTCCAGCGATCAGCTTTCGACTATTGAACGCCCGGTCACGCAGGAACGCAGTATGCTATTACTGAACAGCGGGGATCTCACAGTGACCTGGAGCGGCACCAGTTATCGACGGGAAAACCTATATCGACCAGTAAGGGTTCCTCTGTTTCTCGGACTGCTTGGAGTAAGAGTGCCTGTAATCCGCCGGTCTGACATCGATCTCTTTGATAAGATCACCGAAGAAAAACAATTGCAGAAACTGGTGGCGTGTCAGGGAGATCAATGGCCGGATTCGGACATCCTTGAGCGCAATCATTACACCGTCGAGCGTGTTGCTAAATTTGAAAGCATGTATCGCATGCTCAAAGGGGGTCGCTGTGATTATTTTCCAAGGTCAATCATTGAAGTATACGGCGAACTTGAGGCTCCCGACCGCACTGACCTTATCGTTTACGAGCGCCTGCTGCTTTCGTATACATTCCCGATGTATTACTTCATGTCGTACGAGAGAGAAGCGCTGGCGAAGTCACTGGAATCAAGTCTTTATGATTTCGCAACTTCCGGACAATTACTTGAGTTTATGAAAACACACCCGGCAACCCGGCCTGCATTTCCCTTATCACGGTTCCGCGAGTCAACAATTTTCTATCTTCACAACCCTGATCTGCCGACCGAAACACCGATCAGTGATACCGCACTCTGGCTGATGCCCGGGCAGAATTCTGATGAAGACCTACAGGCCATCCACTTGTTCGAATAAAGGTCAGCGCTCGATATCTTTCAGCCGAAAGTTAAAGTGATTTTCAATAGCCCGATGAACTTCTTTGGTTTCTGGCACGTGTTCCGTGTGGACCAGAATCAACAATGATTGCGCATGCACATGATGATCGCCATCAGGATGAGTGATGACTTCGCCATCACGCGTAATGTAGGCCAGTGGCGTACCGACATTCGCCTGCACAATCGAATTAACCACATCCGCCCAGCGCTCACCTTCCAGCCATACCGGATAACGCACCGTGTGGTCATTTGCATGCGTGAACATATCTTCGATCACGACTTCTGAGCCTGGCGCAGTCATCGAGCGCACCACCAGCTCAGGGTATGAGCGAATCGGCCGCAATAGCGAACGAATATCCAGGTCATAGATCCGGGCTCGATTATTATCGTCCACCACCTCAACAATCGCTTTACTGGCCAGTGACATTTCCCATAACCGATGCGCAACATCGAACGTGTAACTGTCGCTGTCCGAAGAATATTCATCCCGGGCAAGCACTACGATATGCTTGGCGCGCTCTGCATTTGCCCGCTGCAGATCTTCTGGGCGGCTAGCAAGGCCAGTGACATGCACCACACCAAGCTCACGAAGACTGTCAGGTAAACCGTCGCGGAAGTCTTCGCTCAGCAACATAATTGGCGTCTCGGCGTAGTCACGACTTTCGCGGACCTGAGTGACGAGTCGAACGAAATATTCCTCACGGTTATATTTCGGCGTATTAATAATGAGAATGTGCTCAGCCATATTCCAGTTCCAATGTCCGCTTCTGATGCGCTCCCGGCGCGCGATTCGATAGTCCACATAATCACTGATAAGCAAAGTCATCAGCGTAATACCTACACCAAAGATAAGTAAGATGGTCGACAACTGGCCGGGAACCGTCTGCGCCGAAAGATCGCCATACCCCACTGTGGTCAGCGTCGTCAGCGTTAACCAGAACGCCTGCCACGTAGACAGCCCTTCAAACACCACCATGGCGAGCATGTGCAGTGCGATAAAACCGAGAAGAATCAGAGCGATTTTCCGGACACCACGCATGATATGCCGGTCAGTCATGTAAATAGCATGGCGAACCCGGTTCTGGTGCCGGACGAAGCGAGTGAGTTTATTCATCGCTGCATCATAGCCCGTCCGCCGACTCTCTGCGATCCCTCACCTGATACGACGCCCGCTTTCGGTTACACTCAACGCAACTAAACGAACAATGGAACCACTATGAGCTACCACATTTACGGCATCGGCAACGCCCTGGTTGATAAAGAATTCGAAGTTGATGACGCCTTCTTTAAAGATGCAGGTATAGAGAAAGGCATGATGACCCTGATCGAAGCCGATCAGCTGGCATCCATGCTGGACACTCTGACCACCCGCTATGGGCTAAAAAAGCGTGCTTGTGGCGGCAGCGCAGCCAACACCATTATTGGCGCGAGCTACTTCGGTGCGAAGACCTTCTACACCTGCAATGTCGCCAACGACGAAGCCGGCGACTTTTATATTGCCGATATGAAAGCAGCTGGGGTCGATACTAACCTCGGCGACGACCGCGACGAGGGTGTCACAGGCAAATGTCTGGTAATGGTAACGCCTGACGCGGAGCGCACCATGAACACCTACCTCGGCATTACCAGTGAACTGCATTCAAATCATATAGATGAAGAGGCTCTGGCCAAGTCTGAGTACGCCTACATTGAAGGTTACCTGGTAACCTCCGAGCCAAGCCGAGCCGCCGCTATTCAGGTGCGCGAATTAGCCCGTAAGCACGGCGTAAAAGTCGCCATGACCTTCTCTGACCCTGCGATGGTTCAGTTCTTCAAAGAGGGTGTTCAGGAGATGGTTGGCGACGGAGTCGATCTGCTGTTCTGTAATGAGCAGGAAGCAAAACTGTTCGCTGACACCGACGACCTGGAGACAGCGATCGAAGCCATCAAAAAAGTAGCCAATACCTTTGCTATCACACTAGGACCTAAAGGCGCTCTGGCATGGGATGGCAGCACTCTGCACGAGATTGCTCCTAACTCAGTGACTGCAGTCGACAGCAACGGTGCCGGTGACATGTTCGCAGGTGCCTTCCTGTACGCCATTACGCATGGCCACGATTTCGCAGCGGCAGGCCGACTCGCCAGCGCGGCCTCGGCGCAGGTTGTCAGTCAATTTGGGCCACGCCTCGAAGCCGAGCAACATGAGCCACTGAAAAGCGCCCTGTAACATTTCACAACATTGTATCTCCCCGCGCCCGTATTCATGGGCGCGACGCTCAGAAAACACTCGATTTCCTGTCCTTTAACGTGACTTTTATCCTTCATCTGCGAATTTCGGTGTCGCATCAGGACAGAAATGTTTACTTATGTAATCCTTTTACATACATTTTCAGCTCGTCCTATATGCGCACATGTCATCATCGTGTGGTTTTCTATATCCAAATGGAGTTGTAACTATGGCCTCTCATCAGTTGCCTTTCAAAGCCAGCTTACTGGCGGTCACCATCTCATTAGCCGCCTGTGGGGGAGGGAGCAGCAGTTCTTCTGATGATCCGGTCGTAGATTTACCGAACACGCCTGCTATTCCCGACACCCCAGATGCACCAGGCGTACCGGGAGAGTCAACGCCACTCCCTACTTATATCATGAACATGAATGGTGGAGATGGTGCGGAGGGTGGCGATGGAGGCCGCTTCTATGTTGTTCGCTCAGGAGCTAATGGTGCAATCAGAGTATCTGGCGAAGCTACGATTGACCCAACAGTGGATTCAGGAATCATCACCCCCGAATTATCAGAGAGTCTAGGTGATAACCCTCTTATTGTGTCAGAGGACATGACAATTGAGGTAAACGCCACCGATCTATCCGCTGGCACGATTTACGGCTACGACGATAACCTCTACGTTTATGATGGTGCAATGACCGAGGACGAAGTGCCAGAGCCGGTTCTCGGTAATGAAGCAACGCGAATCACCGGTATTAAAGTGGAAGCTGGTGCAACCTTAACTATTTCCACAACAGCAACTCGCTCGACGCTTAACATTGTCGTTGAGGGAGATATTGTAAATAACGGCATCATTACTGCCGTACAATCGCTTGAAGACATACCCTACCCGCTGTCTCTCCAAGCCCGTGTTTATTCCGGTAACGGTGCAATCAATCTACGAACCACTACACTCGATATCACTGCCGACATCATAATCAACAATGGCTCAATAGATGTCTCGGGCGAACGTGGTGGCTATGCAGGCTCCGATTCTGATCCTGCATTGCAGCTCAATGGCGTTATTGTTGTGAATAATGGTACTTTGCTTGCCGAGGGTGAGGCGGGGAATCGAGTAAGGCAGGCTGCCAAAGGTCATGGCGTCGGCCTGTTTGGCTTTGCTGTCCTGAATAATGGCACCATTGACTCGTCGAATGCCGCCGGTTACTACAACGATGATGAGGGTGATGGTTTCTCGGGCAATGGTGCTGTGGTGCTTGCTGGTCACTTCGCCGTTGTAAATAGAGGTTTCATTGACGTATCAGGCGATGACGGCACCCCAGAGAGCTTCGTAGATGGTGGCGATGGTGGATACGCTGGACTGACCCTAGACGCACAGAGCATTACCGCCTTTAAGTTAAATAATGAAGAACTGAGCAATCTTGCCCTGGGGCTGATCGACGCCTACGATGAGACGGCATCTCCATTTATATTGAATTCGGGTAGCGTAAACGCCAATGGTGGTGTGGGCGTTGAATATGGCAATGGAGGCGACGCTGGTACTATCGGGTTTTTCTCGAGTAACGGCTATGCAGGCGGGATCATTGCATCTGCTGATATTGAACCTATTGTTACTGTCGCACCACCAGTACTCTTCAATGTTACCGGACAAATTTCGCTAGACGGTGGTAACGCTGGTGACACTGGATACCAAGGCGGTGATGGAGGCGAGGGATTTTTCATTCAATTGGCCTCAGAAGCTTCAAATAATGAGCTTCACCTTTCAGGTATCACCGCCGTAAACGCGGAAGGGGGAGATGGTGCAGAGGGAGCTGGCGGCTTTGCCGGTATGGGAGGGTCAGGAGGTGAAGTTGTCTTCCAGGCCATCCCGCTTGAGGACATGGGACCACGGATTGCGCTCACTGAAGAGCTCGAGCCAGAGACTACTTCAATAAGCGGCCCAGACGTTGTGATCGACACTGATCTGAATCTCTCTAGCGGAGACAGTTCGACCCCAATCTCCGGCAGTATCTATGTTGCCGATGGAGGTAGCCTTTTAATCTCAGCGACATCTGGTGACGAGAGCGGCGCAAATATCACCATCAACTCAGACATCAACGCCAATCGAGGCTTGGTTTCCGGCCAGATGACGAGTGTTTATTACCGCGACCAAACAGAATTAAACATCGTAGCGACGAACAACATTTCAATCAGTGGCAGTATTCAGGCAAGGGGAGCCGAGTTAGAGAGCACCATCGTCGAGCCTTCTGAAGGCAGTACCCTCCCTGCTATTTCTACACCGACAACACTGGATGGTAGTGACGGTGGCAACGTAACGGTGGCATCCGAGCTCGGCGACATTAATATTTCCTCGAGCCTCGACCTGAGTGGCGGAAATGGCATATCACAAGGTGGATTTGGCGGAACCCTCAACGTCCAGACTGACGAAGGCACAATATCTCTAACCAGTTCTTTCACTTCTACTGGTGGTAATGCAGATGTATCAGAGCTCGATTCTATTGGTGGAGATGGCGGCGATATTATACTCAAGTCGTTGCTAGACACCTCCGGTACGCTTTACACAATCCCAACCACTTACCTATTAAGTGGGGGAGATGGTGCCGAAGTCGGATCAGAGGGTCAAATAGTGGGCTACAACATTGAAATTGAAGAGTTTGATTGCCTAGCGGGTTCCTGCCCTGATCTAATTTTTGATTAAATAATCAATACCAGCTCAATGACTGATACCACAAAACAGGGGAGGCTTAGCCTCCCTTTTTTGTATTCACGGAGTAACTCATGATTCCTATTCCGGAGGGCAACACGACCCTCGCACTGGCCATGCAATACCGGTTGCAACAAACACAGTCGATTAATGTGGCAGCGGCCAACCAATTACGGGACCAGTCACTTCAGGCCCTACTGAAACACGCCTTAAGCACAGTCCCGTACTATCGGGAGCACCCTGCGATTAAAGCAATGGGCAATCAGATAGACTGGGGAGCTTTCCCAGTCCTCACCCGATCCGCACTTCAGGCAAATGAGAGCCGGCTTCGCAGCACAGCGCCACCCAAGAATCATGGAAAACTCATCGAATTCCGTAGCTCTGGTTCGACAGGCAGACCCGTGCATACATTCAGTTCTGAGTATGCTCAGGTGTATTGGCGTGCGATGACGGTCAGAGATCATCTCTGGGCGAGGCGTGACTTCTCGAAGAAGATAGCGATCATTAAGTTCTTACCCACCGGCCAGTCCATGTACCCGGGCGTCGCCTCGAAAACATGGGGGCCTTCAGCAGCAGCACTGGGTTATCAGGGCCCGTCAGTCATGCTGAACAGTTCAGAGTCGACAGCAACACAGTATCGCTGGTTAACAGAGCAGCAGCCGGACTACCTGCTTACCTACCCTAGCGCATTACTTGAGCTCGCCCAGATCCAACTGCGCGAGAAGAAGCTCAATCGCCTCAAGAGTATCTCCACTCTTGGCGAAAACCTGTCAGATGACACCCGAAGAATTGTTGAAAAAGCATTCGGTTGCCGCATACATGATATGTATAGCTCTCAGGAGATCGGTTACATCGCACTTCAGTGTCCGAAGCACGATCACTACCACATCCAACAGGAAAACTGCATGGTCGAGATTCTGGATGAGAATAACCAGCCATGCCCACCCGGTGTAATGGGGCGCGTGGTCGTGACCAGCCTACAAAACTACATCATGCCGCTTATCCGCTATGAAATCGGTGACTACGCCGTTCCAGGGGAGGGCTGCGACTGCGGTATCACTTTGCCTGTTATTAAGCATATCGCTGGTCGAACCCGAAATCTGCTGACCTATCCCGATGGTCGAAAAACCTGGCCTTCATACAACCCGATGGCATTGATGGAGATTTTCCCATTAGCGCGATTTCAGCTCGAACAAACTGCGGTCAATGACATTACTTTCCGGGTGATGACTGAAACGGAAATTTCGCCAGAAAATAAGCAGCAAGCTATCAAAATTATTCAGGATGCTATGCAGCACCCATTTAATATCACGGTTGAAAAAGTAGACGACCTCCCGCGCTCAGCCGGTGGTAAATACGAAGAGTTCAAATCGGTACTGTAGTTATGTTTTCACCGGAAGATTACGCCTCCATTTTTAATGCTCGTGCTGACGCGTATCACGAGGCTATGAGGCGCTGGCCTGACGCGAGAGATGCTGAGTTCACCACCTTGTTTAAAGGTATGTCTCTGAAAGCGGGCATGCACATCATTGACGTACCCTCCGGAGGCGGATATCTAGCTCGATACCTGCCCGACGACGTCAGCCTCCACCACCTCGAGACCAGCGAGCTGTTTGCTCGCCTGTTTGAAGAAGAAGCACATTCCGGCAGCAAGCACCCACTTACCCTTTGTGAGCTTGCAAGACTCCCCGAACAGGATAACTCTACCGACCTCGCCTGCAGCCTCGCAGGGTTGCATCACATAGAAGATAAAACCCCGCTGTTCAGAGAGCTGTTCAGGGTATTGAAACCCGGAGGCTGGGCCAGAATCGCGGATGCGCACTTAGAGTCTGCGACCGCGAAATTCCTGGACGGCTGGATGGGCAACCACAATAGTATGGGACATCACGGCTGGTATCTGAACGAGCGCACGCTGGGCACCCTGCGGGAGATAGGTTTCACCGACGTCACCGCCGTCAATGAAGAGTACCACTGGGTATTTAGCTCGGAACACGAGGCCGCTGCCTACTGCAAACGCTTGTTCGGCATTGACCAGGCCAGTACCGAAGAAACCGAAGCTGCAATTCGGGAATTGCTCGGATTCGACACTCTGGAAAACGGCCTCAAAGGTATGCGTTGGTCCTTATACTATGTGTCTGCTCGCAAGCCGTGAACAAAGGCTATTAACCTGGCTGCTCAGAATGCAGCCAGATTGAAAGCGCCCCTGTGACCATGCGGGTCAGAGCATCTTTCCCGCAAACTTCCCACAAAGTTATCCACAGATACTGTGGAATACCCACAGGCCAAAAGAGATCAATTCTTAAACAGATTTTTACGAAAAACCTATATATTTCATAATCTTATCGCCGTTTTCGGAGAGAACGACAGAATTACAACACGTCAACACAAAATATTCTGAAATCTTGGGCTTGACTTATCCACATCGTGCAAAGAATCACCAGAAGTGAGTTCCTGCTCACGCGCTAGCAAGCGTTCCTTCAGTTCTGTTCCCCAGCGATACCCCCCTAGAGAACCGTCTGAGCGAACGACCCGATGGCACGGAATCAATATTCCCAGCTTGTTGGTGCCACAGGCGTTCGCCACAGCCCGAACCGCACCCGGCTGACCGATACCCTCAGCCACCTCGGCATATGTCCGGGTCTCGCCGACAGGAATCGTTTGCAGATATCGCCAGACCCGACACTGAAATTCCGTTCCCAGCATATGCAGTGGTGTTTTCAGAGTTCTGCGTGGAGACTCCACCGACTGAAGTACATCACTGAGTACATGCGCGGCGCGTTTTTCAGATGTCAGAGTTATATTGGGAAACAGATGCAGCAGCTCATCCAGGAGTTCGGTACGACACTCTCCGGGAAGCACAGCGAAGAGCTCTCCATCACACACGGCCGCAGCAATAACGCCGTACGAGGAAAGCCCAAAGGCAACATCTAATGAAGGAATATATTTACCGGGCATAAATCAATTTAGGTTAACGTTTCTGTAACCTTATCAGGTGCAGAAGAAGCTGTACGAAGAATCAGAAGAAAGCGCAGGAATGTCCGGTTTGAAGGCGCTTCGGAGTGCGCCTTCAGGCCAGAAATTTAGCCAGCAAGTAGCAAAACCGGACATGTGTTCACAATGCGGAACGGCAGTGTCAGGAGGAAAAAGTAAGCAGTGCTTATTGATCAACCCTGCTTAATGATCAACCCTGGATGGTATAACGAATCACTTCCACCACCTGCTCAGGCGTCGTGGCCCAGCCCATGGCTGATCCATCCACTTCCTTTAAAGGGTGAATAATGTCTTCGCTGTGCAGCGTCACATAGGGCTTACCCAGTGCCGCGCAGAAGCCAGCGTCAAACGCGGCATTCCACTGTTTGTACTTATCACCGAAACGGATGACCGCCATATCGCAGTTTTCGATCAAGGTCTTAATGCGGATAGCATTAATTTTTGCTGACTTATGGTCACGCCAGAAGCCTTCGCACTGAGGGCCAAGTACATCACCGGCAGCATCGCTGGAATCGTGATCCGTATTGGCCGACGAAAAACTCACAGGCAGTTCCAGAGCCTCACAGCCCTTAATGATCTGCTCGCGCCAATCAGTATGAATCTCGCCGGACAGGTAAATATTCCAGTGCATAATCTCTCTCGCTATCGGTTATAAAACGGGCTGTAACATTGGATACAGAAGCCGCTATTATGCCTGACTGACTCTATGATTCGAGGCCTGGCTTCTGTGATCCGCTTTGCACTGACGTTTCTTTGCCTGCTCCTGCCTGTTCTGGGCCATGCAGACTCCTTGCGTATCGCCGTGGCATCGAACTTCGCGTACACCTTACAAACACTGCTTCCTGCGTTTGAAAAAGCAACTGGACACAGCGTTGAAGTCAGCAGCGCCTCTTCCGGCAAGCTGTACGCTCAGATACTCCATGGTGCTCCATTTGATGTCTTTCTTTCGGCCGATACCGATAAGCCGCAGCGACTCGCACAGAAGCTCTCAAAGCAGCTTTCAAAGCAACTACCAGAGACTGAACCTGCGCTGTTTACCTACGCTATTGGCAGGCTCGTTTTCTGGTGCCCTGTAAAATGTGAGTACCCACTCTCCGGGATAACAGCGAATAACCAGACCATAGCCATCGCTAACCCACGGCTTGCGCCTTACGGTCTCGCGGCGCAACAGACGATGGATGCCTTCGGGTTTACCGCCGCAAAAGTCGTCACAGGCGAGAACATAGGCCAGGCCTATCGCTTTATCGAAAGTGGCAACGCAGCAGCGGGCTTTGTCGCGCAGTCACAGGTCATAACAGCAAAGACATCCTCGGATCAGTACTGGCTTATCCCGGATGAGCATCACCAGCCTCTGGAACAAGCAGGCATACTCACGGCTCAAGGACTAAACAAACCGGCAGCACAGGCATTCGTAACCTACCTTCTCAGTACCGCGGTGCAGGCACGGATAGCCGAACACGGGTATGATCCCCTGTATGACTGATTCCTTACTGGCACCGGCTGATATAGAAGCACTCTGGCTTACCTTAAAACTAGCCAGCGTGGTCACCGTTCTGCTCCTGATCATCAGCACGCCTCTGGCACTTTGGTTGAGCGACGACGACACATCGCAGACCAGAAACCGCTCAAAGGTTAAAGGCATCGTTCAGGCTGTTATTGCACTCCCATTAGTACTGCCGCCGACTGTGCTGGGCTTCTATCTCTTGATCGCTTTCAGCCCAAACTCCCTGCTTGGACAATTCAGTCACGCCATCGGGCTCGGATCTCTCGCATTCAGTTTCAGCGGGCTGGTGATCGCCTCCATGATTTACTCCCTGCCTTTTGTTGTTCAACCACTCGTTAATGCGTTCAATGCCATCGGGCCACGTCATGCGGAAGCCGCAGCAACGCTCGGCGCCGGGCGCTGGGATACCTTCCGCTATATCACCCTGCCACTGGCACGACCCGGCTTTATAACTGCTGGCGTGCTCGGCTTTGCCCATACGGTTGGCGAGTTCGGAGTGGTACTCATGATCGGGGGCAATATCGCTGGCGAAACCCGCGTTGCCTCGGTACAGATATACGACCATGTGGAAGCGCTCGCTTACCCTCAAGCGCATACGCTGTCTGCGATTCTGCTGTTGTTCTCGTTCGCAGTATTGCTCTGGGTCTATGCGCGGCAGCCTGGTAATAAAGAGGCCAAAGCATGGCTGTAAGCGGACTCACCACGCGCCTGCGGGTGCGCCTTGAACCATTTGAGCTGAGTACAGACATCACACTGCCTGCCAAAGGTGTGAGCGTGATATTCGGGCCATCGGGCTCCGGCAAAACCACCCTATTGAGAGCCATCGCAGGGCTTCAGCCCTGCGACGGTGACATCTGGTTTAACGGTGATTACTGGCAAGGTAACGGGCGTTACCGAAAAACAGCAGACCGCCCTCTCACCTATGTTTTTCAGGAAGCCAGCCTGTTCCCGCATATGACCGTGGCCGAGAACCTCGACTTTGCTGAACGCTATACCCTACGCCCAGGAAATGCCTCGAAGCGCGATGACCTTGTTACGCTGTTGGATATAACTGACCTGATGCCTCGCAGACCGGAACAGTTATCGGGGGGTGAACGCCAACGTGCCGCCATCGCCAGAGCGCTTCTACGTCAGCCCGACATCCTTTTGATGGATGAACCTCTGGCGTCACTCGATGACGCTCGCAAACACGAAATCCTTCCTTATCTGGAACGCCTCAAAAACGAATTTGAGCTGCCCATCATCTACGTGACCCACTCCGCCTACGAAGCCGCACGCCTGGGCGATTACATAGTTGCACTTGATAAAGGCGAGGTCGTCAGCCAGGGGGAACTGT
>NZ_DDKU01000090.1:8364-8719 GCF_002339775.1 Thalassolituus sp. UBA2590 | reverse complement strand
CCATTCGGTCGGCCAGCGCGTTAATGGCTTTGGTTTTTGCAAGGCCAGGTGCGCCTTCAACCAATAAGTGCCCATCCGCTAATAGTGTCAGGAGCAGTCGCTCCACCAATTGAGGCTGACCAATGATGGTTTTCTGTAAATTATCACGGAGTTGTTGGAATCCGTTTTGTAAGCTCATCTGAATCCAGTCCTGATTCTTATCGGTGTGTTGGCCTCTGTATTTAGCAGAGAGACAAGGATTTTAGAGATTCCGCTGTGGCGGTCAACGCTCTGATCACGCCTTGTTAATAAAGTTATCTGCATGTCCGTAAAGTAGCGTAAACAATCCTTGCGTACGCTCAGGTGGCAAAGCTGA
>NZ_DDKU01000090.1:0-8059 GCF_002339775.1 Thalassolituus sp. UBA2590 | reverse complement strand
GTACGCTCAGGTGGCAAAGCTGACAGATAGTCTAAGCTTTAGACATAACTATTACTGGAACCTTGTGGCGAGTGACTGCAATGCTTACACCTTTACACGCTCTGATCAATGAACGGAATGAGTCTTCCCTTGCGTCTCAGTTAACGCGATTCGCAGATCTTTACTACTCGGGTGCACCCTCAGATGAGGTGCTCGGCCGGTCAGTAGAGGATCTGTATGGGGCGACTTTGTCCTGCTGGCAGTTTATTCAGCATAGATCTGCCGGTGAGCCGAAGGTGCGCGTATTTAATCCCGACCATGAAAATCATGGATGGCAGTCACTTCATACGGTGATCGAGATCGTTTTCGACGACATGCCGTTTCTGGTAGATTCTGTACGAATGCAGCTCAATGCCCGTCAGATGTCGCTGCACGCCATTCATTACTGCGTATTGCATGCAGGGCGTGACGAGAGCGGCCAGTTCAAGGCGACGGGTCAGTGGCAGAAACCAGGAAAAGGAAAAACGCCTGAAGCCATTATTTATATCGAAGTAGATCATCATTCTGATGAGCAGTTGATGACGGATCTGGCTCAGGAAATTGAAGATGTGCTTAGTGAAGTTCAGCGCTGCGTCCGCGACTTTCCTGAAATGCTCGGAAAGGCAAAGAGTACAGCTCAGGAGCTGCGTGATGCCTGCACAGTCAATGATAAAGAAGCCTGTACTGAGGCCGCTGAGTTCGTTGACTGGATGGCATCTAATCACTTTACCTTTCTGGCATATGATGAGTTTACCGTCAGTGATGCGAAATCCGGTAAAATTGTAGATCGGGATCCTGATCACGACCTTGGTATTTTCCGCAATATAGACACCACGCGTTCGCGTGTTCAATTGAAAGAACTCGAACCCGAAATCCGCGAGTTCATTACCGGTCCTTCATTGATCAACTTTATGAAGTCCGGTAACCGCAGCCGTATACATCGTCCTGCCTATCCCGATTATGTCGTTGTAAAGCGATTCGATAAACATGGAAACGTCGTCGGTGGTATGCGGTATATGGGTCTGTTTACTTCGATTGTTTATATCGAAACCCCGAACAATATTCCGATTATCCGCCGTAAACTGACAGCGATTCGTGAGAAGTCGGGTTTTGAGCGTTCGAGCCATAGCGCGAAAGAGCTCGATCGTATCCTCGAAGTGTATCCCCGCGACGAATTATTCCAATCCGATGTTGATCAACTTTATAAGACAGCCAATAGTGTTCTGAATATTCAGGAACGACGCCAGACGAGAGTGTACCTGCGCAAGGATACCTACAGTAAGTTTTTGTCGTGCATCGCATACACACCGCGTGATGTTTATAACACAGAGCTACGTCAGAAAATGGAAGATATTCTGGCTCAGGAATTCAGTCCACTAGACATAGAGTTCAACACTTATTTTTCAGAATCTGTTCTGGCCCGGACCCATTTTATTGTTCGCCTGAATCCAGAAAAAGAGCTGAGTTATGACGAAAATATTGTCGCCAATAAGATTCGTCAGGTGGTCCGCTCCTGGACTGATGATCTGCATATTGCGCTGGTGGAACAGGTCGGCGAAGAGCGCGGTAATGTTCTTTATCACGAATATCGGTCTGCCTTTCCGGCGGGCTACCGCGAGGACTTTTCTGCCCGCACTGCCGTAGCTGATATTCAGTATATGGATACCTTAAAGTCTGCCTCTGCAGGTGAACTCGGTATGTCCTTCTATCGGGAGCTGGAGGGAGGCCAGAATGAACTCAGGTTCAAGCTGTTTAACCCGGATAGCATTCTACCGCTGTCTGACATTATTCCTGTGCTCGAAAACTTCGGTCTGCGGGTGATGGGTGAGCATCCTTATGAGATCGTCTGCAGTGATGGCCGTCGTGTCTGGATTCATAATTTCTCACTGAAATATACCCTGTCTGACAGCATCAATATTGCCGAGGTGAAACAGGTATTTCAGGAAGCATTCCGTGCCATCTGGGATGGCCGGGCTGAGAACGACTCATTTAACCGGTTGGTGCTGGGTGCTAAGCTGGGTTGGAAAGACATCGCACTGCTCAGAGCCTACGCACGCTATATGAAGCAGATTCGCTTCGGTATTTCTGAGAACTACATTGCTGACACATTGAGCCGTTATATTCCGATCAGTGCTCAGATCGTTAATCTTTTTCATGCACGTTTTGGCCTTAATGATCAGTCTGCTGATGATCGTAATAAAGCCGTCGCTGAGGTTGAAGGTAAGATTCATGAAGCGCTTGACGGTGTAGATCAGCTTAATGAAGACCGAGCTATCCGTCGCTATATAGAGCTGATCAAGGCCACGCTGCGTACCAACTACTTCCAGCCAGATGCTGATGGAAAAACAAAGAGCTATCTTTCATTCAAAATTAAGCCGTCAGAGATCACCGATATTCCTCTGCCGCGCCCCATGTTTGAGATATTTGTTTATTCTCCCCGTATCGAAGGTGTGCATCTACGAGGCGGAAAAGTCGCCCGTGGTGGTTTGCGCTGGTCTGACCGCGTCGATGACTTCCGCACGGAAGTGCTGGGCCTGGTGAAAGCACAGCAGGTGAAAAACGCGGTCATTGTCCCTGTCGGTGCTAAGGGTGGCTTTGTGTCGAAGTGTCCACCGACTGACGGTGGACGCGATGCTTTTATAGCTGAAGGTGTGGCTTGTTATCAGACGTTCATTAGTGCGCTCCTGGATGTCACTGATAATTTGATTGAAGGTGAGATTGTTCCACCTGAGTCAGTGGTTCGTCACGACGAGCCTGATCCATATCTTGTTGTTGCAGCCGATAAGGGCACAGCAACTTTCTCAGACATTGCCAATGAAATTGCAGTCAACCGCGGTTTCTGGATGGGAGATGGTTTTGCTTCCGGTGGCTCGGTGGGTTACGACCACAAGAAAATGGGCATTACAGCACGCGGTGCCTGGGTGTCCGTGCAGCGTCACTTCCGTGAACGCGGCGTGAATGTTCAGACGGATGATTTCACTGTGGTCGGCATCGGTGACATGGCCGGTGATGTGTTCGGTAATGGCATGTTGTTGTCTGAGCACATTCAGCTGGTTGCTGCATTTAACCACATGCATATTTTTATCGACCCTGAGCCAGATTCTGCTTCCAGCTTTAAAGAGCGCAAGCGACTATTTGAGTTGCCGCGATCCAGTTGGGAAGATTATGACAAGTCACTGATTTCTAAGGGTGGTGGTGTCTTTTTGCGTTCGGCCAAGAGTATCGATATTACGCCTGAAATGAAGAAACGTTTCGGTATCAAAGAGAGCAAGCTGGCACCGAATGAGTTGATTAAAGCGGCGCTGAAAGCTGAAGTCGATCTGATCTGGAACGGTGGTATCGGAACCTATATCAAAGCATCGTCTGAGCTTGATTCCGATGTCGGTGATAAGGCCAATGATACACTCAGAATTAACGGTAGAGATGTCCGTGCCAAAGTTATAGGCGAAGGAGGGAACCTCGGTGTAACTCAGCTAGGTCGTATCGAGTTTGGGCTGAATGGCGGTGCGTCGTACACGGACTTTATCGATAACGCAGGTGGTGTAGACTGCTCTGACCACGAAGTAAACATTAAGATTATGCTCAATGAGATCATGGATAATGGTGATCTCACTCGTAAACAGCGCAATCAGGTTTTCCTTGAGCAGACCGATCCTGTCGCGGATCTGGTATTAAATAACAACTACCATCAGACACAGGCGATTGCACTAGCCTATCGTGACTGCCGCGAACGTCTCGATGAATATATTCGTCTGATGAAGGACTACGAGCAGCAGGGCAAGCTCAATCGCTCACTCGAATTCTTACCGGATGAAGAAGAGTTACAGGATCGCCGCAATGATAATACGGGCCTGACGAAACCAGAGCTGGCTGTGCTGATTTCATATACTAAAGCGGATATGAAAGAGCGCTTGAATGCGTCGAAGATTACGTCTGATGAATATATTTCGAAGATTCTGTCGACGGCTTTCCCTGAGGCGCTGAATAAGAAGTTTTCTGAAGCCATTAATAACCATCGGCTACGTAAAGAAATCATCGCGACTCAGTTAGCGAATGACATGATTAACCACATGGGGATCACATTCGTGAACCGTCTGGGTGACTCC
This sequence comes from Thalassolituus sp. UBA2590, assembly GCF_002339775.1. NCBI lineage: Bacteria > Pseudomonadati > Pseudomonadota > Gammaproteobacteria > Oceanospirillales > Oceanospirillaceae > Thalassolituus > Thalassolituus sp. UBA2590. The sequence continues at coordinate 3,935 of NZ_DDKU01000090.1, read as the reverse complement.
ACTGGTGCTTCGATTACTGATATTGCGCGTGCGTACGTGACAGCACGTGATACCTTCTCGCTACATGAACACTGGCGGGAGATAAGTGCGCTGGACTACAAGGTCTCGACGGAAGTGCAGGAAAATATGATGGCGGAGCTGATGCGTCTGGTGCGACGTGCCACTCGCTGGTTCCTGCGTAATCGTCGTGTAGCGGTCGATATTGCCAGTGAAGTTGAACGCTTCGGCACGGCAGTTCAACACATAGCTCATAATCTGAGTTCGACTCTTAAGGGTGACGCACTCAAGCGCTGGCAGAAGGAGTTTGATAAACGACAGGAGCAGGGTGTACCAAAGACGTTAGCGGCGTTTACTGCCGGTGCAGGAGAACTTTATTCTTCGCTGGGTATTATCGAAGCGGCGGCTCAATCGGATTGCCCGGTCGAACGTGTTACTCAGGCCTACTTCGGTGTGGGCGATCACCTGTCGCTTAACTGGTTCTTGCGTCAGATTAATGATCTGCCCACCAGTAACCATTGGGAAGCGATGGCACGTGAAAGTTTCCGTGATGACCTTGATTGGCAGCAGCGGTCCTTAACCGTCGGTATCCTTAAAGGACACTCTGACGAAACAGATCTCGAACTGGCGATTGAGCACTGGGAGAAAGAGCAGGACATCCTGGTTGAGCGCTGGGGGCGTATGCTTGAAGATCTCAAAAGTATCGAGCAGACCAGCTTCCCGATGATTGCGGTCGCTCTGAGAGAGCTTCTGGACCTTGCGCAAGCGAGCCGCCACGCCTGAGATTTGATCTGATGCCTGCGCCGGTGTAAAACTGCGGTTTTCACCGGCGTGTATTCAGGTTTTGATCAGACTACTAGTTCTCCCTTTTCTGCTGTCGACACTTCTACCTTTTATTGCGAAAGCAGCAGAGGTTGATCATTTCAGCCAATTGCCTGCCGTGGACATGGCCGATAGCCGATCGCTTCTAAATGCAGAGGTTGCGCAGCGGATTGATCGTGCTCTGGTACGAGCTAACCGCAATGCTCCACACCTGAAACCCCGTAAAGTTCAGCGCGTTCCCAAACGGTCTCGTTGTGATGTGGATCGTCTGTACGACTCTTTCCGGGTGCTGTTGGCCCGGCCAATCGTGGGGCAGGTCGAATCGTTTGCTGAGCAGCATCCTGATTTAGATCGTATTCGAATGACTCTTCCGGATTCCATCTATCGCGATTTCACATGGCCGCACTCTCCGACTCTCGTTCTGTCTGAGCGGGTGGCGTCCGTCGTTCGTGTCGGCGAGCACTTTGTCGGTACGGATAAGTTCGGGCACTTCTTCACCGAAGGTTACAGCTACTTTCGCGAAACGGAGAGGATGCCCCTGCCGCTGAAGCACGCCTTCCTGTTTGGGGAATGGACCGAGTCAGTCTATTTTGGTGCTGAAACGACAGGGGTGTATTCGTTTGCGGATCTGGTCGCTAATTTTAACGGCCTCAGGTTCTGGAATCGTATTCTGTCTGAGTATCCGGACCCACTGTCAGAGCGGGCACTTCCACCATATGTTACTTGTGAGGATGAAAAGTGGGTCGTGGCGGCAAAATTCGACTGGCGTGAGTACATTGATCCGGCCTGGAATGAGAGTGTTAACTGCTCGATGATGCGTACACTCGGCCTGCTCGAGAAAGTACTGGATACAGGGCCTGTGTGTAATCCAATGCTGCTGCCCTGGCAGCGTTATGGCGAACTGGCGCCTGTGCTTTTTAACCAGCACGGTCTTGCGGTGCTACCGGATTATCTTCAGCCCGAGGTTATTCTGACTCAGCGTCACCCTGAACTTATGACCGAAAGCCGTATTTCCTGGATAAAAGGCGTTCGGGAGTGGCTGGAAAAATGGCGTATCCGGCAGGATGTGAAGCGTGAACAACGCGCGGTTGCGGGCGATCGGCAGGGAGTCGCACCATGATGCAACGAATCGTTGTCGACCTGAATATCAGCAGCGATGAGTATCTCCGCTACTATCAGGGCGATGCCCGGACGGTACTGGCGTATTCAACCGATGGCAGGAAGGTACGCTTTCCGGCAGGCGTGCTGCAGCGCGTTGTCACCCGTGATGGTGTGCGCGGACGCTTTGCGATTCTGTTCAACCAGCAAGGCAAATTCGAGGGAATTGAGCGCGTCGGCTGACTTTTTAGCCGAGAGGGATCTACAGCGGCCGCATTAGTCCCTATAATGCGCGCAAATCTATTATCACCCTGATGTATTGAGAGATAGCTATGAGTTGGTACAGCCTTGCCCGACAGTTCCTGTTTATGATGGATGGAGAAACATCCCATGATCTGGGGCTGAAGATGCTGGGCAGAGCTGAGAAGCTTGGTGTACTGGGTTTACTGGCTAAGAAGGTGCCAGATCAGCCAGTAACCGTAGCTGGAATTACCTTTCCGAATCCGGTCGGACTGGCGGCGGGGCTGGATAAAAATGGCGATTACATTGATGCTTTTGCGCGCCTGGGTTTTGGTTTCATTGAGATCGGTACTATCACACCGCGTCCACAGCCTGGTAACCCAAAGCCGCGTCTGTTCCGTTTGCCGGAAGAGCGCGCCATCATCAACCGCATGGGCTTCAACAATAAAGGTGTTGATCACCTCGTTGAGCAAGTAAAGAAAGCGAAGTTTAAAGGTGTGCTGGGCATCAACATCGGCAAGAACTTTGACACCGCTGTTGAAGATGCGACGTCCGATTACCTGATCTGCCTTGAGAAGGTCTATCAGTACGCCACGTATATCACGGTCAATATCTCTTCACCGAATACACCAGGGCTGCGCACCTTGCAGTACGGCGATGCACTACGTGACCTGCTGATGCCGCTGAAAGCGCGTCAGGCCGAGCTGGCAAAAGAGCATGGCTACAAGCCAATCTTCGTGAAGATTGCGCCCGATATGGAAGACGCAGAAATTGATACTGTGGCGCAGACGCTTCTCGATTGTGAAATCGACGGCGTCATTGCGACCAACACCACCTTGTCTCGTGAAGGCGTTGAAGGTTCTAAGCATGGCGCTGAGGCTGGTGGTTTATCCGGCGCGCCGGTGACCGATCTTTCAACCATGACCATTGAGCGCCTGTGTGGTGTGCTGGGCGATCGTCTGCCGGTGATCGGCGTTGGCGGTATTCTTGAAGGTGAAGACGCGGTTGATAAAGTACGTGCAGGCGCATCTCTGGTGCAGGTTTACTCTGGCTTTATTTATCGTGGTCCAGAGCTGATCGGTGAGTGTGTACGCTCTCTCAGTAAAGCCTGATCGACACTGATTAAATAACAGCAGATAAAAAGCCCGGCAAAGCCGGGCCAAGCTCCCCGGGTGGGGGAGGCGTGAGTCTGACGAAACTCGTCAGGAGTGGAGTAAAATTCTTCAGTGGCGGGTAATTACACCGCCATTCGATGAATACCAGAAACGCCGGTATAACCATCCCAGTTGTCTTCGCGTCCGGATCGCCAACCAGCCATCCAGTCGTCGTGTGTTGGGCCTGCTGGGGCCAGATCTTTGGAGCGGCGTTCTACGCCTGCCCGGTAGCCACGTGCAAAGGCTCTTTCCTGCATGTCGCGTTTCTGTCTTTTCATAGAGTTGCTTCCTCGCTGTTATTAAAACATCGGTTAGCCACAGAAAAATCGGCGGACCACGTATAGTTGTACCGTGACAACACGGTGAATGTTAATGAATTATTTCTTCTAAGTGATAAGGTTTTAGCGCCTTTTCGCTATTACCCTGAGTGTATGAATGTATGAGTGACGTAGAATATAACGATCCAAATACCAATTGGCTGGCTGTCTGTGCAAAAGGCACCGAGGCACTGCTGGCCGATGAAATCAGACACTTAGGCGGAAGTGTTGATAAAGAAAGCCACATTGGCGTCTATTGGCACGGTGATCTTGAAGCGGCGTACCGGGTGTGTTTATGGTCACGTCT
>NZ_DDKU01000008.1:0-7428 GCF_002339775.1 Thalassolituus sp. UBA2590 | reverse complement strand
AAAACCTGAGGCTCTATAAAGAGCGGGTAGCTGATGTGGAGGCGATGGACATCAGTGAAGACGACCGTAAGGCGATGATGCTTGAGCTGGACCGGGAGCTGCTGGCTGCTGCGGATAAAGCGGCAGGATTTCACACCGGGCCGGGTAAGGCTGCGCGCTTTGCCTTTACATCATTTCTGATTCTTCTGTCTCTTGCAGCGACTTACTCGCTGTACATGAGCTGGGGTGCCGGGAACGAAGTCCGGGCCACGCAATTACTGGAATACTCGGCAACGTCAGAGTTATCTGAAACTGAATACAAAGAACTGGAGAAGCGACTTGATTCTGCGGGCGCGCGCGACCCCGAGAATCTGGAGTGGGCGTTTCTGAGAGGGCGGCTACTGGAAGCAGAAGCACGCTTTGCCGAAGCGGCAGAAGCTTACGAAAATCTACTGACCAAGCTTCCGGATGAACAGGTGCAGGACCGGGCGGCCATCATGACCTCAATGGTTCAGGCGCGCTTCTTCTCGACCGGCCAGCAGGCTACGGACGAGCTCTACAATACCCTGAAAGAAGCGCTGGCACTGGCGCCAGGCCAGCGTAAACCGCTGGGTTTGGCCGGAATCATGGCTTATGAACTGGGTAATTATCAGCAAGCCATCGAACACTGGAAGGCTCTCTGGATACAGTTGCCGGAAGGCAGTATGGAAGCCCGCACCATTGCTAATGGTATTGGCCGCGCTGCTGAAGTGCTGGAAGAGCAGGGCACTCGTGTTGACCTGAGCTGGATGGTCCCTGCGCGAGTTGAAGTGACTGTTGCGCTGTCAGACGACGTTCGTCAGCAGGTACCTGTAAACGCAACCGTATTTGTTCTGGCGCGTAAGCTGGATGGGCCGCCGATGCCACTCGCAGTTCAGCGTCTTGTGGTTTCCCAGTTGCCGACCACGGTCGTGTTGGATAACTCGATGGCGATGGCAGCAGGCGCCAGTATTGGTGACGTTGATGAGGTGACCATTACTGCCCGAGTTTCTCTATCCGGCCAGCCAATGGCTCAGGCGGGAGACTGGCAGGGGCAGGTCTTTAATGTTCCGACCAGAGGCTCTGAGGCCATTCAGGTGACTATCTCAGAGCAGGTCAGCGGCGAATAACAAAGCCACAAAGCCAGATAGAACAAGCAAAGATCATTACCAGCGCGCGTAATGGTCTTCGGCCAGTCCCCAGAGATTGTCGATATGGATGGTCTCGTGGGGAAGGTCGATCTCACCGCTGTATCTGCCCAGGTACTGGCGGAAGTTACTGGCGGCGATGAGGGCGTTCGTGTGATCGTGATAATTCACTACCGGATCGAAGTGGAGACGTACGCTGTTGTCGTGTGATGTGACTGACCAGCCAGAGTCTGTATCTTCTCGGTTAAACTGAAAATGGACGCCGGGCATGACCGTCGGTACCCCATCTATCCATAGCGTATTTTCACTGAAGCCAGTTTCGTTCACGCCAGCAGACAGGTTCAGCCCGATCTTACGTTGATCGTTCAGGCGCCCGGAAATACTGGCCCAGTTCCAGCTGGTTTCATGGCGCATGTAGCCACCTGTCCAGTCGACACCGGCCAGTGCCCGAAGTGATTCGAGATTATAGGTGCGACCTTGCCACTGCACTTCACCCTGACACACCCGAGCATTGCTTTTCTGGGTATATGTCCAGCCACTGAAGCCGGTGCGGGTACAGACCGACATCGGGAGGTAATGCGTGCTCTCATCGATACTGGCCCGAATACTGGTGCCATCGGCCATACTGACGCGCACCTGTCGCACGCCGGGTCGGTTACTGGCTTTTATGGTCAGTCGGTTGCGGCCTTTTACGAAGCTGACGATGTCCTGATTAGGTTGCTGCCCGAAACGAAGTCCACGACGGAAGGGGCGCGTGAACCGATATTCTTTCCAGCGTTCTGCTGACTGATCATACAAATACAGAAAGGCATGACTGGCGAAACGAAGGCGCACAATAGCCAGACCGATGAACAAAGGATCTGCAGAAATAGAAACAAACTGGAACTGATTAAAGTGCTGGTCGCGCTTTTTCGGCAGGATTGGCTTTCCCATCGGGGTGCGCAGCTTGTAGTCGCGAAAATTTATATCGCTGACAGGGGTGTCAAAGCGCCCAAAAAGAGGTTGTCCATGTTCATCAATCAGGCGGTCACGCGGCGTCATCATCTTTCCTGTAGCTGTTTACGCATGCGGCTATTAAAACAGAAAAGATGGCCTGATTAGAGGTGTCTTATGAGACCTGCGTCACACCCATTGAAGTCCCTGACGGGTGTGAGGCGTATTAACGGAAGGCGGCGCGCATGGCTGCCAGAGAATCCTGGTCGGCTTTGAAGCGCAGTTTCAGGTAGACACCCTGTGCGGTGAAGTTCGCGGCAGAGAAGTCGCTGTCGATGAAGCCCGTGAAGTTATAGCCCACGCCAACCCAGGTGTTAGTGGCTGGAATAAAGCCAACGGAGAGGCCTGCGCCGTGGCTTACCTGGCCTGCTTCGTAGGCGTGTAGACGGCGACCATGGGCACCGACATCCCAGCGGTCTGTCAGGTGGTGGCGCCATTCTGCGGCCATGAAATCGGTGGTCGAGGCGTAATTATCGCCATCGTATTGGTTAAGAACACGCTTGATGCCATATTGCCCAGCGAGCTGATCGCGGCCGGTAATCATCCAGTTCAGGTGCGCATTGTTAATCAGTTTGCGGGTACGGTCAGGGGCACCGATACCGCCGATGGTGTCCTGAACCCAGCGCGTCTGCCACAGCAATGCATACGGGTTTACGCGAGGGCGCAGGGCCAGATCAAAACGCAGGTCGAGTTGGTTTGCGTAGTACTCAGTGCCTGATTCATTGAACCAGTCGACGCTGCCGCCCGCCGCCAGCGCATCGTTCAGCGGATGATACAGATTACTGCGTGCTACCCACTTATCGAGGGTCGTGCCGTTGCGGTATTCGAGGCGGTTGTTCCACTGCCACTGCTCGGTTCTGAACGCCGAGCCTGCGTGGACTGCGTGGAAGTTTTCTGTGGTGGCATCTTCCACCGGCACGCTGTTCTCAAGGTCTTTGGATTGCTCAAAGCCAGCGCTCAGGCTCCAATTATCGTTGAGTAGGAAGTCCTGAGTTAAGCCAGATACAGCAAAGAGACGGTAGTTATCATCGACTTCAACCTGTTCAATGCTTTGTTCTGCGCGTGCGCCGGCCCAAGGCGTCGCGCGAATACCCATAATAGAACGCTCCGGCGCATCATCGCTGAACCCGGTTTCGTGCTCGGCGAAAATACTGTAATTGCGTGAAATCTGGTAATCAGCGCCAAGCAGCATACGATCGTAAGCATCTGAGCGTTCAGAGATATTTGTCAGAAGCTGGCTGCTCAGGGTCAGTCTATTATTCAGGACGCGCTGGCTATAGCCCAGGCTCAGCTGATCGGTATACAAGGTGTTATCCAGACTCTCCTGCTGAGCTGCAATCAAGCCCAAAGAAACCTGTTGGTTGTCGCTCAGGCGGTGAATCCAGTCGGTCTGAGCCTGATAGCTATCGAAGCCTGTGGTCAGACCCAGACGGTGGAAGGTCATGACCTGCAGGCGGTTATCATCATTGATGTACCAGTTACCTTCGATACCTTCTTTGCGGAAGTCATTTTCGCCGACGGATGTCTGGTCCAGACCAAAGCCATCTTCCTGTTCGCGGATATACGCACGGGCATCAAATTTATCGTCGCGGTGAGAGACTTCAACCAGATGAGCGTTCGCAGTATCAGTGTTACCGGAAACCACTTCTTCAGATTGAGCAATCTCGGCTTTGACTTCGGTTTTACCGAGTTTGAGCGTCGCGTCAGCAGCGCGCAGATGACGGTCGTCTCCGCTCTGGTTCTGCGTAATCGTCGTCACGCCGGCACGAACCTTATCGTCAAGCAGCTTTACGCCTGCGCGACCACCGGCGATGTAGCCCAGGTCTCCGTCTGATTCGACTTCGTATTCGACAACGATGTACTGAGGGTTAAAGCTGTCATCGGTGCTGGCGACTGGCCCTTTGAAGTAGAGCGTGCCGTCAGAGTAATCGATTACGTAATCGACGTTACGGGTCAGGGTGGTGGTCGACAGAATGTTCTCACTGCGGTAACGGTCACGGACGATCAGGCGAACCTGCTCGCTGTTGAGTACCAGCTGCTGATTTTTCAGGCGATACAGACCAGAAGTACCATCCCCCTGAATCTCCTCACGCATAAAGCCCTGATCCGTCTGGCTGACGAAACCGGAGAATTCAGCAATGTCGCCCTGATACACGGTCTGGATACCGGTCAGTTTACGACTGTAGCGGCCAAGCTCCGTGACGGTCAGGTTGGTGTCGATATCACCAAATACTGTGTAGAAACGCTCTTTTTCAACCCGGACATACAGTTTACGGGCTGAGCTGGCATCGAGTTGCTGCTGGCTGGCGTCACCGTAGAGGGTGTAATACCGGTCTGGCTCAATGAGGCGCGCGAAAGGCTCGGCGTCTTCTTTGCCCGAGTCGTACGCTGCAGTGACCAGCCACTCGCCCAGAACCTGACCCTGAGCGAAGAAGGCCAGACGCCCGTCGTGGTAAATGTTGTCATCAACCCCGGCGGCTTTCATTGAGTCACTGTTGCCACCATTGGCGTTATAGCCGACGGCCAGATCACCCAGACCCACAAAGATCCATTCACGCTCTTTTGGCTTCAGCCAGGCGCGGATTTCGTCGGTCTGACCATTGCTGTGCTTGAAGCGCATGACCACCTCTCCCGAGCGGAAAGTCGGGGCCAGACGAATATGTGCAATACCATCCTGACCAACCTGATACGCAGGTTTCTGCATGTCGGTCAGCGGGCTGATTTCCTGTTCGCGCTGTTCACTATAGAGAGTGTATGGCTCAAGGATTTCGACCTGACCCTGAACGTTAGCGCGAATCGGGAAGCCTTCTTTGTCCGTCAGACGCACAGCCACGACAGGCGGATTAATACCGTCGGCGACCAGCATACTTTCGTCTTTTATAAACTCGGCCTTGGCTGGCGCTTCGGCAAAGTGCACGGTTTTCTTGATGCGTTTCACCACACGGCCGGCGGTGTCCATTACCGTTACTTCAAAATGGTTAGGGCCAGACATCAGGTCTACACCACGCCACTGGCTGATCACCAGGTCACGGGTTTTACTGCTGGTGTTACCGTCAAAGTTCAGAGCACTCACTGGCTTGCCGTTTAAGGTCAGCGTAGCGCGTTGTTTCTTGGAATGAGATACCGCAATCTTAGTTGAGCTGATTGATGGGCTGCGATCAAGTGGTGGCCAGATCCACTGAGCTTCATCCGGGGCGGTACGGAACCAGTTCTCGTCATACTCAGGGATGGCCATTTCGGACGGCAGGCGTGCCGGATTACCCGCCGCTGTGGCCATTAATCCGGTCAGGCCGGGAATCAGGGATTGTACTTTAGCGACCTGAACATCACTGCCAGCACTCGCCAGATCAACCACTGCATCAGCGTTGAGGACCTTCACCTCAACACGTCGGTTCTGTGCGCGGCCTTCGGCGGTTCGGTTTGAAGCAACAGGTTCATTAGGCCCTCGCCCCTCAGCGATGATTTGTGAGCGTGAAATACCCAGTTCATTGGCGAGGAAATCCGCGACCGAGTCAGCACGCGCTTCAGACAGCACCTGGTTATTGGCGAAGATATGCTGCACGCGACTGGAAATTCGTGAGCTGTCGGTATGGCCAATCACCTTGAGTTCGAGGTTGCCGAGACCGTCCAGTGCTTCAATGACGTTGACCAGGTTCAGCTTGTCTTCTTCCGTCAGAATATCCGAGAAGTTGGCAAACTTAGGTGGAACAACGGGTTTTACGTTTTCTTCTTTCGGCGGCAGTACCAGCTTAATCGACGTGCTGACCGGCTGAATCTGTTGCGGTGACTGGCCGTCAGCCTGGAATCGTGTAACGGCTCGGGTGACAAGTTCACCCATCGGCGCCCGGTCGCTGCTGTACGCATTGAACTCAATGACGTTCTGCCATTTTTCAGGTTTGTCGTTCAGACGGTAAACGAGATTGCCGTAAGTGACTGTCGGGTCTTCAATTGCCCGGCCATCCAGTGTGCTTGATCCCGTTTCGTAGACCAGACCTTCTGGCAGAGAGATCATACCCGTCACGTTCTGCAGTGGCAGGCCATTGCCATCCAGCGTAAAGCGGTAACGGACCTTATGATCCACTGGTGAAGCGTAGGGACGCTCACTCATTTCTTCCGCCGTGAATGGCAGCAGGGCGTGGTCAAGTTGTTGGCGAATTTCGCCGACTTCGGGTTCACGCATTTTCAGGAAGAAATCAACGCGCCAGAAGCTACCTGGCTGCACATCAACGAACTGGCTGTAGCTGCGACCAGCGTGGAAGCCGCGCTGCGGGCACTCCATCAACTCCATGTATGGAGGAATTGTGGCCGTGTCCATCTGCACAACGTGGGTGCCCGGAGTGACGTCTTCGATGTGCCATTCGCCATTTTCATCTGACACGACATAGGTGCCGTCTTCCATAAACAGGCGGATATCCGGGACACCGTCTACCGAGGCCTGGTTGCCTTCACAATCATCAAGGTAAATACGACCGAACAGGCGAGCCGTATCTTTGAAGAATTCATCGCGGATAATGACCTTGGCGCTGGCATCGTTTGCGACCAGTACATCGTCATTCAGTGATACCCGGTTAACCACTTCACCTTTGGCTAAGGTCGTAACCTGTGCAACGTAGGTCAGTTGCAGTCGCTCGAAGGCCTCGATGGTGGCAATGGGCAGGGTCAGGGTGCGACCGTCACGACTGAGGTCGAAGTCGACTTTCTCGTTATTCAGGCGGGCAGAACCTTCCATATAGCGAAGACCGGCAGGCAGCTGGTCGACAAGAACGACGTCGCTGGCATCAACTTCGTTGTTAACGAGGTTAATGGTGAACTTGAGGCTGTCGCCAATGCCGGCTTCATTGTAGTCAGACTGTTTGCTCAGCAGCAGGCTGTTATCCAGCGGGTCAGCACCGATATCTGTGCGGAATACCTGATTGTTAACGCTGAACGTTTCGCCGCGTGAAATGCCTGTAACATCAAATGGGCCATTGAGTGTTCCGCGCAGGGTCTCATCGTCGATGTCTGATGGCACACGGAAGGTGGCCGGCCCCTCTATTTCGAGGAAGTAGTTACCGTCCTCAACGTATGGGAACCAGAATTGTCCCGGAGCAAATTCCGGAGTAACAGCGCTGGCCTGAACACCGTTAGCCGGACCGCTGACAACCGTAACGGGGTAGGGCGTTACACCGTCTTCGTAGAATACCTTGTCAGTTGCTGGTAGTCCGGTATCTGCATTCATCAGAGTGACGCTGACACCGTTCACCGGGCTGCCATCGCTGGAGCTGAATACTCGGGACACCGGATTAAACAG
>NZ_DDKU01000187.1:0-10797 GCF_002339775.1 Thalassolituus sp. UBA2590 | reverse complement strand
CAATACCCCCTTCATCCTGTTTCAGGTGAAACTGCTGGCCGTTCGTATCTTTAGAGCCGAGATTATCCCTCATTTTTTGCCGCATGGCTCGCACTTCTTCGCGCAGTTCAGGAATATCTCGCTGTGATGTCAGGATTTCCTGACGGATGTCATTAAAGCTTGAGGACAGCTCACTGGACCCACTGATTACGCGTGCGCGGACCAGTGCCTGATGCTCCCAGGTCCAGGCATGATTCTGCTGATATTCTTTAAACGCTTTCAGCGACGCGACGATCATTCCTGAGTTACCTGATGGCCGCAGACGCAGGTCGACTTCGTAGAGATCGCCGGAGCGGGTCTGAGTGCTGCAGAAGTGAACCATGCGCTGACCCATACGGGTATAAAATACGCCGTTATCCAGGCTGCGTTCGCCTGTGGTGGAGCCTCCCGGGTGACCGTGATGGATAAAGACCAGATCAAGGTCCGAGCTGTAACTCAACTCAAGACCACCCACCTTGCCGTAACCTACGATGAGAAACTCGGGCGTATATACCGGCTCTTTATTCGCGTCTGTCGGATAGCCATATTTCGCGACCATCTGCTCGAAGGCCAGATTCTGAACCATGGTCATGGTGGTTTCTGCAAGGCGGGTGAGGTAGTCGCTGATCTTCATCAGAGGCAGTTTGTTCATCACTTCGCAGGCCGCCGCCCTGAGTTTGTGAGCGCGCACAAACTGGCGCGTCTGCTCCATCTGCTGTTCGAGATCATCGGCTTCGATCCGCAATAAACGGAGATGCAGCTCTTCCTGCAGCTCATGCTGGTCGGGCAGTCGGTACAGAGTTTCCGGCACAAGAAGCTCATCGAGCAGAAGCGGCGTTCGGGTAATGTATTCCGCGACCCAGCTCGATGCGGAACAGAGTTTAATCAATTGCTCCAGTGCCTGCGGGTTTTCACTGAGCAGAACAAGATAAGCTGTACGCCGAAGAACGGCTTCAAGCAGCGGAATTACTCGTTCAAGTGTTTCTTCGGTATTGTCTTGCGCCCAGACCTGCTCCAGTAACGAAGGCATCAGTGCTTCAAGACGTTCGCGGCCTATCTGCTGCATGTTGGTTACCGGGCGTGATTCACGGAAGGTATCAATGCGCTGGCGCACTGCGGATTCACCGGCGCACGGATACTGCTTAAGGAAATCTCTGGCGGCCTCTTCGTTCAGTTCGCCATGCCAGAGGTCGAGCCAGACATGGTCGGCTTCCTTGTTATCCTGCTCGTCGTCATGAGCCACAATCTGAGCAAAGTGGTGGCTGACAATGCTGCGGTGCTGATTCAATAAGGTAATGAAGGCTTCCCAGTCGTCGCATTGCATTGAGACTGCTATGCGAGCCTGATCGGTTGGGTCGGTGGGCAGTTCCTGCGTCTGCTCATCCCGTAAGCTCTGAATTGCGTGTTCGGTATCACGTAGGAAGAAGTAAGCGCTTTTCAGCTCTTCGGTAGCACCGGACGGCAGATAGCCCTCTGCGGCGAGAATATCCAGCACATCGACGAGTTCACGTATCTGAAGATGTTTTTCCTGGCCGCCACGAATCAGCTGAAATGCCTGTACGATAAATTCGACTTCGCGGATGCCGCCCGGGCCCAGCTTCACATTGTTATTAAGGCCACGTCTGCGTACTTCAGCATTGATCATGGCTTTCATTGAGCGCAGCGATTCGAAAGCACTGAAATCAACATAAACCCGGTAGGTAAAGGGTCTTAAAATATCGAGAAGCTCCTGTGCTTCCGGACTGTCTTCGCCCGTCATTACCCGGGCTTTCACCATGGCGTAGCGTTCCCAGTCGCGTCCCTGGCTTTGGTAATACTCGTCGATAGAGGCAAAGTTCATGACCAGAGGGCCACTCTGACCGTAGGGGCGCAGGCGCATATCAGTACGGAAAACAAAGCCATCGACGGTTTGTTTATCAAGCGCCTGAATCAGCTTCTGGCCAAGCTTAATAAAGAATTCCTGATTGCTGATGACCTTCGGGCCGGTCGTATTGCCACTCTCGGGGTAAGCAAAAATAAGATCGATATCTGAGCTGAGGTTGAGCTCCCAGCCGCCCAGCTTGCCCATGCCTATGACAAGAAGATGTTGTTGCTCCCCGGATTCTTTACCGACAGGCTGGCCATGACGGGATTCGAGTAACGGCGACAGGAACTGGATACTACGGATGACGCAGACGTCCGCGAGTTGAGAAAGAGCTCGTGTCGTCTCCAGTGTACTGGCTTTTTTCAATGCATCCCGCCAGATGATATGTACCATGGCGCGACGCCGTAGTTTGCGCAGTGCAGCGTGCCAGTCATCTTCGGATTCAGCACCCCGGGCCAAAGTATCAAGCCACTCGTTTAACTTTTTACTGTTGATCTGAGCGTTGATGGAACCGTCAATAATGGCATGACATAGATGTTCATGGTCTCGTGGGAAAGCGTCTGCGACATAGTCGCTCAGAGTCAGAACGGTTTGCAGTGCCGTCTGATGTTCGGGAGTTAAACCGGTGAAAAACTCCTGCCATTGCAATCCCATTCGTTCTGCCAGAGAAACGAGTTGAGGCTCTGTTGCCTGCCAGTGGGATAGGAGTGCATCGGGGAGCATATTCATTAACCTGTGTTGGTGTCTTACTGGTTGTCTAGGTAGTTGCCTGTGAATTAACTGTAGCGGGTAATGTGTGCCTGTGAACAGTGATCTTATGATCAGGTTGATTATAGGACGAGGTTGATTACAGGAATAGACAGTCGCATTCGGGAACCCGATACTGTCGGCAGGGTCGATATAGCCTCTTTAACTGTCTTTTGTCAGACCTGTTCGCAGTTTTACATTTGTTATCAGATATCATCGCCACATTTCGCGATCGTACGTTTTACCGGAGCTTTCGAACGGATGTCAGGGAAACCTACCAAAAAAACAACAGTGAAAAAGTCAGCAGCAAAGAAAGAAGTGTCTAAAAAACCTGTCGCCGGAAAGCAGCGGCGCTGGAAAGCGACACTCTTAGGCTTGTTCTCCGTATCGCTGGTGATTTTCGGTGCCTGGATGATTTATCTGGATGCCGAAGTGCGCCGGGCATTTGATGGTAAAAAATGGGCACTACCAGCCAAGGTGTATGCGCGCCCACTCGCCCTGTATCCGGGGTTACTGCTGTCGCCACAGCAGCTTCAGGCCGAATTGCAGTGGTCGGACTACAGGCAGAGTAGGGCCGCCGACCGGCCAGGCACCTATCAGAGGACGGGGAATACCTGGCGTATTTATCGGCGCGGCTTTCCCTTCTGGGATGGCCCCGAGCCAAGTCGGGTTATTGAAGTAACGTTAGCCTCCGGGCGTGTCGAAAAGGTCTCTGATGAGCAGAGTGCCCAGGCTCTGGTACGTCTTGAGCCTCAGTACATCGGCGGTATTTTCCCTGTTCACAATGAGGATCGGGAGCTCGTCCGGCTTGAAGATGTTCCACCGGTGCTCGTGGCTGCATTGATCATTACTGAAGATAAACGCTTCTTTGAACACTGGGGAATTTCTCCCACAGGCATTGCCCGGGCCATGGTCGCGAACGTCAACGCTGGCCGTATGGTTCAGGGTGGCTCAACGCTCACTCAGCAGTTGGTAAAGAACTTTTTTCTTACTAATGAACGATCCCTGAGTCGCAAGATTCAGGAAGCCTTTATGTCGCTGTTGCTTGAGCTGCATTACGACAAAGAAGAAATTTTAGAGGCCTACATCAACGAGGTTTATCTCGGGCAGTCCGGGCGTCGCAGCATTCATGGTTTTGGTCTGGCCTCGCGTTTCTATTTCGGCAAACCTTTGCGAGAGCTCGACAACGCAGAGATTGCGACTCTGGTCGGACTGGTGAAAGGGGCGTCCTACTATAATCCCCGTCGAAACCCTCAGCGCTCGAAAGATCGTCGTGATTTAATTCTTGGCCTGATGGCTGAAAGTCAGGTCATTACTGAAGCGGAAAGCCTGCGCGCCAAACGAACCCCATTATTAACTGCCTCACCTAAGCGTGCGGGGCAGCGTGAATACCCTGCGTTTCTTGAACTGGCTAAACAGCAGCTTCAGCAGGATTATCGCCTGCAGGATTTGCAATCAGAGGGCTTGCGTATATTTACAACGCTCGACCCCTGGGTTCAGAGCGCCGTTGAAAGCTCGGCTGAGGCGCATCTCTCTTCATTGGAGGCACGTTCTCCGCGACTCAAAGGCAAGTTGGAAACCGCAGCTGTGATCACCAGCGTCGATGGTGGCGAAATTCGCGCCTTGCTCGGTGGGCGCGACGCGTCTTTCTTTGGTTTTAACCGCGCATTGAATGCGAAGAGAGCGGTTGGCTCTCTTGCTAAACCTGCGGTTTATTTAGCGGCATTACGTAGCGGTGAGTATCACTGGGGCACCCTGATTGATGACAGCCCAGTTACGGTAGAAGGGCAGGATGGGAGCCTCTGGCAGCCTCAGAATTACGATAAGAAAAGTCACGGTATGCTGCCAATGCAGGAGACTCTGCAGCGTTCTCTGAATCAGGCGACGGCACGCATAGGAATGACGGTTGGTCTGGATAAGGTCGTCGATGAACTGGTCCGCTTAGGTATCCGGGATGATCTGCCTCCTTACCCGTCTTTGTTGCTGGGCGCTATGTCGCTGTCTCCCTTCGAAATGACCCAGATGTACCAGACGATTGCCTCCGAGGGTTTCTTGATGCCGTTGCGCACCATTGATGCAGTGACGACTGCAGAGGGAGATATGCTTTCCTCTTATGCAATTCGTGGTCAGCAGGTATATGACCCGGTGACGATGGAGTGGCTCACGTCAGGCCTCAAGGCCGTCGTGAGCGAAGGCACCGCCCGACGGCTTAATGACCTGCCGCAACCGCTTGCAGGTAAGACGGGCACGAGTGACGAGCAGCGGGATGCATGGTACGCCGGCTTCGACAATCGCCATCTCGGCGTGATCTGGGTGGGCATGGATGACAACGGACCTATGCCATTTACCGGCAGCAGTGGCGCACTGCCCATCTGGCAGGAATCGTTCAGGCGGATGGGGACTGAGCCGCTGACGCCTTCGCGCAGTCTGGTTGAGATCCCGGTGAACCCTCAGGGTCAATTACTCGAAGACGGATGTTCTGGTAAGGTATATAACTTTCCCGCATCGTGGCAGACAAAAAAACGACTTGCCTGCGAATCCGGGGTTCAGAGTATTGGTAAAGGGATTCGCTCATGGTTCGAACGATTGTTTTGATCGCAGTAGTTGGCTTTCTAACGGCGTGTGCGAGCACATCAACGCAGGATGGCCCCACGGAAAACTACGGACAGTATCAGGGGGGTACTGATCATCCCGCCGTAAAAATGTTGTTTGGTCAGGCAGATGATGCAGCTAAGGCAGGCAACTGGAGCGCTGCGCTGACGTACCTTGATCAGGCACGACGCATTGAGCCGAGAAATCCCTATGTGCTCTACCGTCAGGCGAAAACATACGCAGCGGCGGGCGACAATGCACGCGCTCGTCAATTACTGGAAAGAGCCCGTGTCTTTGCCGACGATGAGGATGAAATGCTGAGTTATCTCCTCTACGAGCTGGAATTTCAGTTATAAAGAAACGGCCACATAATAGTGGCCGTTTTTTATGGTGTGAGAGATCTAGTGCGTCTTAAAGTTGGCCAGTAAACCAGCAAGCTTACCAGCCATGCTCGATAGCTGCCCCGTTTTCGCCTTCGAGGCCTGAGCCAGTCCCAAGTTCGAGTCCCCGATTTCGCGGATCGAAATAATGTTGCCATTGACCTCGTTGACCGCCAGGTTCTGCTCGCGAATAGCTTGAGCAATTTGTTGATTCATCGTACTCATAGATTCTACCGCTGATTTAATCAGTCGTAGCTGCTCATCGATATGACCTATCTGGCTGACGCTTTCGCCAACACCGCTCAGTGATGTTTCCATTGCGCTCACCGCCTCACCCGAGCCCTTCTGCAACTGTTCAATCATTCGCTGAATCTCTTCCGTACTCTCATGAGTACGTGATGCCAGGGTACGGACTTCATCCGCAACAACCGCGAAGCCGCGACCCTGCTCACCTGCACGGGCAGCTTCAATAGCGGCATTCAATGCTAAAAGATTCGTTTGTTCCGCAATGCCCTGAATTACAGATAACACAGAGCCGATATTGTTACTTTCTGAGTCCAGGTTCTCGATAACAGTGTTAGCGGTTTTAATATTTTGCTCTAAACGCTCAATGCTGGTGCGGGCTGCACGAATTTCTTTATCGCTGGCCGCTGAGACTTCGGTTGCAGATGTCGCAGACTTGGCGGCTTCATCTGAAAAGCGATTTATCTCCTCCATCGCACTGGTCATTTCCTGAGTGGCGGAAGCAATCAGATCTGTTTCGTCGCTTTGCTTGCTGGACCCTGACTCGACAGTTTTGCATGACTTATCGAAATCATCACTGATCCCCGAAATTTCATAAGACAGTTCACGGGCTTCATTGACGAGTTCATTGATCTGAGCAAAAAAGGTGTTAAAGGTATGTCCGAAGGCAGACTGAGGTTTATCCAGTTGATAGGAAAGATCAATCTGACCTTCTTTCTGCAGATGCTCTCCAATACTGAGCAACTCAACACTCTGAAGGAATTCTGCCCAGCTCTTACGGGAAAGATATACGAGAACGCCCGCCTCAAATACGACGAAGGCAGCGTGTAAAAGTACGATCTCCAGGCCGGTAGTCATATCGAGTCCCGGATGGTACTCAAATATATAAACGCCGGAACCCATTTCCTGGAGGTAGTTAAATACCAGGTGATGAATTGCGATCACGGCCGCCGCAGTAATGATAGTAAGCTGGTCGCGGTAATAAAGAAGCGCAGCAAGCAGAGCAAAGATACCAAAATGCATTTCAATCAAACCATGAGCCTGATGAATATGCAGTGCCGAGAAAACCATCAGTGATGCCGCAAATGAAATGCGTGTTAAGCGATGGCCGGGCATGGCCTTGCTGATCATTGCAGGCACAGCAACGGCGGGTACACCGACCAGAAAGGCCTCCGCCCAGGTGCTATTCCAGCTGGCCAGACCGAACGATAGCGCGAGCAATGCCAAGCTCAGGGTGAGGAAAAACCGGTCCGCATCCCGATAGAATTTATTTATTGCAGGAGGTTGGCTCATAGCAGTAACCACATTCTCTATATTGGTATCTGCTATTGAGTGTAGACAAGGCCCAGCAACTTGCTAATCGCAATATTGACCGAACCATTAACAAAGCTGGCTAATTTTTATACAGGTATTGTGCGATAGATAACCTTCAGTTATGCAATCGCAGCTTAACTTCTATTGCCCGACCTCGCGCTGGCGAATATGAAGGTTGGCCTGATAAATCAGAATGGTGAGGGGAATAGAAAGGTAGGCGAGATCTGGGGTCAACTTCAGGCTCTCGAACGAAATGCTCTCGTTCGTGTGAAGCAGATAACCCACCACTGCGGCTCCCCACAGTGCGGCTATGATAAGCTTTGGCGCTAACAACTGATGTGGCTTGAGTGCCCAGACTAATAGAGAAAGCGCGCCGATAAGTGCGCTAATTGTCGGTATATATTCCGCAACATCGCTGCGACGTGCCAGCTCAAAAATGACACACAATACTAGAAGAATACGCCCCCAGATCACTCGGTCCCAGTAGCAATTTTCACCGGCTCCGGCGACCTGGGCTGCCTGCACGGTACGTACGAGAACGATCAATGGAAACGCTGCATACCAGGCCAGGCCGTACAGAAGCGTTCCGGCTGCATCGTTGCCCGTGACTGCGCTGAATATCTCCCCGCCAGCGGCAATGCCAATGATGAGGCCCGCAGCAAAGTCCGCAGCCTTCTCCCCGGACCATTCGGTCCCGGGGACAGGGCGTGCGCACCAACAGAAGAGCGCAGAGATCAGTAATAGGACGGTGTTCTCAATCACAGGGTCGCCATCACCCGATCAGCGGCAGCGATGGTGTCGTCGATATCCTGCTCGGTATGCGCAATGGACATAAAGCCCGCTTCGAATGAAGACGGCGCGAGGTATACCCCTTCTTTCAGCATGCCATGGAAGAATTTATTAAAACGCTCGCCATCGCAGTGGTCAGCCACGTCACGGAAGCCGTTAATTTCGTTCAACTCGGTGAAGAACAGGCCAAACATAGAGCCCGCGCTGGTGGAGGTGAATGGAATGCCATGCTTATCCGCCGCGGCTTTGAAACCATCCAGCATCTGTTTTACCCGTGCGGTCAGCTGGTCGTAGAACCCAGGTTTCTGGATGGCTTTCAGCATCGCCAGACCGGCGGCCATCGCCAGTGGGTTGCCAGAAAGAGTCCCCGCCTGATACACAGGGCCGAGAGGCGCCAGGTATTCCATGATTTCGCGCTTACCACCAAAGGCACCAACGGGCAGACCGCCACCAATGACTTTACCCAGACAGGTCATGTCGGGAGTAATGCCATAATATTGTTGCGCACCGCCCAGTGATACACGGAAGCCGCTCATCACTTCGTCAAAAATAAGCACAATGCCATGCACAGTGCAGAGCTCGCGTAACCCCTGGAGGAATGACTTCGATGGAGGAATGCAGTTCATGTTACCGGCAACGGGTTCGATGATGACGCACGCAATTTCGTCACCCATTTTCGCGAAGCATTCTTTAACGCTATCGAGGTCGTTGTAGTTCAGGGTAATGGTGTTTTCTGCAACGCCTGCAGGAACACCGGGAGACGTCGGAACGCCTAAAGTCAGCATGCCGGAGCCCGCTTTCACCAGCAGTGAATCAGCATGGCCGTGATAGCAGCCCTCAAATTTCACCAGTTTATCGCGGCCGGTAAATCCTCGAGCCAGACGAATTGCGCTCATGGTGGCTTCGGTGCCTGAGTTAACCATGCGCACCATGTCCATCGACGGGATCAGTTTGCAGACTTCGTCAGCCATCTCAATTTCAATATGGGTTGGCGCACCAAAGCTCAGGCCCTTATCCATACGTGCACGTACGGCATCAAGAATTTCATCCGCAGAATGGCCAAGAATCATTGGCCCCCAGCTACCCACGTAATCGATATAACGGTTGTTGTCGGCATCGAACACATACGCCCCTTTGGCGTGATCAAAAAAGATCGGTGTACCACCGACACCTTTGAATGCACGTACCGGAGAATTTACACCGCCCGGGATGTGTTTCTGAGCAGCTTCGAACAACGCTTCCGACTGGGAAATAGAATAAGTCATAACAATACCTTGGAATTAAAACGGGCGGACGACGACGAGAATGACGACGCCGAGCAGAATAAATACCGGAACTTCGTTAAACCAGCGGTAGAACACATGGCTGCGAGTGTTCCGGTCTTCTTTGAATACTTTTAACAGTTGGCCGCAATAGAAGTGGTATACAACGAGCAAGGCGACCAGTGTGAGTTTTGCGTGCATCCAGCCCTGGCTGAAATAAAAGCTGGTGTTCATCGATAACATCCAGATGCCCAGGGCGATGACGACCACCATGGATGGCGTCATGATTCCGCGATAGAGCTTACGCTCCATAACTTTGAAACGCTCGCGGGATATCTCATCACTGGCATCAGCGTGATACACAAACAGGCGCGGTAAGTAGAAAATCGCCGCAAACCAGGTCACAACAGCGATGATGTGGAAGGCTTTCAGCCATAGGAAAGTCATGAATCAGGCCCCTTGTGCCGGACGATACTGGTAGTAGCTTTCGATGTCTTCGCGCGAAACGATACCTGCGAACTGATGACGGCGCTCATCGCGATACACTATCAGCCATTGTAATTGATGTGACTGCATCTGGTCTAAGGCGTCCTGCAGATTCGCTTTTAACGAAATGCGGGCGGCCGCCTGTCGGTCAGCCGGGATGGTAAACAGGTCAATGGTTTCTGCATCAGGGTCAGTTTCGAGTGCTTCGGCGATAGCGGCTGGTCGTATCAAGGTGTCTTCACCAGCAATCAGGAGCCAGCTCGGATCACGTTGCAGAATAAACCCAGCGGCTTCCCGACCGACTTTCCGTTGCACCTCTACAACGGAGGTCTGCATCGCTTGAGCAACCCAGGTGTTGCGCAGCATCTGCCGTACAGGGCTTGGTGCCTGGTATTGAGCGTTGCCTCCGAGCTGTACCTGAAATACCGAGGGTAGCCGGAATACTTCGCTGACTACTAAGCTGGCGATCACAACGGACAGCATACCGGGCATGATGATATTGGGGTTAGCTGTCAGCTCAAGCAGGGCAACGAGCGCTGCCAATGGTGCTCTGAGTACCGCCCCCATCATGGCGCCCATCCCCAACATTGTGTAAAAGCCAATTGAGAGGGGGTAGTCAGGCACCAGCCAGACAGAGAGCTGCCCCATTAACCCGCCAAGCGCTGCTCCGATAAAAAGTACCGGCCCGATAAGGCCGGCGGGAAAGCTGACGGCAGCAGCCCAGCCAGATAGAAACATCTTGGCCAGCAACAGAAGCAGGAGGGTGGTGAACACGACTTTACCATTCAGGGCGTCGTTAACTGTGTCGTAGCCAATACCAAGAATTTCAGGCAGCCACCAACTGATCGCCAGCGTCGCGATTGTTAAACCGCCCCAGCGTAAAACAAGCGGGAGATGCCCGAGGCGCTGTAGTAATTTAACCAGGTAAATGTAGCCAGTGGCCACCAGTCCGGCGACAACACCAAGCAACATGATGTAGGGGACTTCCCATAAAGAGGTGAGATTAAGCGCCGGAACATCAAACGCAGTTTCATGCCCAAATACCGCGCGGCTGACGATGGCTCCGCTAACGGAGGCGAGGATGATCGGAATAAAACCGCGG
>NZ_DDKU01000070.1:0-24222 GCF_002339775.1 Thalassolituus sp. UBA2590 | reverse complement strand
CGGAAGACTTCATCAAGGGAGGTCACACCCTCTGTCGCAAAGTCCAGTGCAGACATTGCTAACGGGCGGAAATACGGAGATTTCAACGCTGCCTCAGAGAACCCTTGAGAATCCCCCTTACGCAATGCACCTATCATGTTGGCATCGAGTTCCAGTAACTCGTAAATACCGACACGCCCCTGATAGCCGGTATTGTTGCAGTGATGGCAACCTCTTCCGTTCAGGAACTGACGTGTTGAGCTGCCAGGTTCCATAGTTTCTAACCAGGCTTTTTCCTGATCATCGGGCTCGTAATTCTGAGTGCAATGAGGGCACAGCTTTTTAATAAGACGCTGTGCCAGAACAGCTCTCAGTGACGAAGCAACCAGATAGCTATCAACGCCCATATCCATCAGGCGTGCCGCTGCTGACTGGGCATCGTTGGTGTGCAACGTCGACAGCACCATGTGACCTGTCATTGCAGCTCGTAAGCCGATCTCTGCCGTCTCATGGTCACGCATCTCACCAATCAGAACGATATCCGGGTCCTGACGCAGAGCCGCACGAAGTACGGTCGAAAATTCGAGACCCACTTTGGTATTTACCTGGACCTGGTTAATTCGCGGAAGTCTGTACTCAATAGGATCTTCGGCGGTGATGATTTTCTTTTCAGCCTGATTCAGCTGAGTCAGTGCCGCATAAAGCGTTGTTGTTTTACCTGAACCCGTCGGGCCGGTGACAAGGATCAATCCATGAGGACGAGTAATCAGATATTCAAAGCGCTTACGGATCTGATCCCGCATACCCAGTGATGCCATACTCAGAATACCGCCACTCTGATCAAGCAGACGCATAACCACCGACTCACCAAACTGCACCGGCATAGTCGACAGACGTACGTCGATATTCTTATTGCGTACGCGGATGTTAAAACGACCGTCCTGCGGTAAACGTTTTTCTGAAATATCCAGGCCCGACATAATTTTCAGACGCGAAACCAGTGCCGAGGCAACGCGTTTCTCTTTCATGATCTGCTCTTGCAGCTCACCATCGACACGCAGACGAATTCGCAGCTGACTCTCTTCCGGTTCAATATGCACGTCCGATGCTTTTACCTGTACGGCATCTTCAAACAGGCTCTGCAACAAACGTACGACAGGAGCCTCTGACGTATCAGAGCTTGAAACAATGGCATTGATATCGAAGTCGCTGCTCTGTAATTCACCCGCCAGTTCACCCGCAATGGAAGCCATCTGCTCCTGACGACGATAGACATTATCGAGAATAGAGAGCAGCTCATCTTCCTGAACAAACGCTGGCAGAACGGGCTTTTTAAGAATTTTCTGGAGATCATCAATAACCATCAGATCAGTCGGATCGGCCATACCGACCATCATTCCGCCCGGCTCTTCTGACAATAGCAGGCAGCGATATCGACGGGCCTGAGTTTCAGGCAACTGCTGTATCAGCGCATTATCGAGACGAAAACGCGACAGATCGATAAATGGATAACCAAAGTAATCAGAAAGAATAGAAAGCAATTTAACCTCTGAGACAAAACCGAGATCCGTAATCGCTTTACCCAATTTTTTTCCGGTGCGCTTCTGCTCTACCAGCGCCATCTGCAACTGTTTCTGATCGATTAACTGCTTCTCAAGTAGCAGATCGCCGACACGAACTTTACGACGTAATCTTGCTTCCATGTTTTACTCCAGCAGCCCTTGCTGATATTTCACCCAGTCTTGCTGTGGTTTACTCAGAGGGTAATTTTCGGTGAGGAACTCAAGGCTTTGTTGTGCTGCGGCGGTTGCGCCAGCGTCTATTTGTGCCTGAGTACGGGCAATAGCCCACTGTGTATTACGCGGCTCCTGTTGTATCAGGCGCGAGTAGTATTCTGCGGCCGCCTGATACTGCCCAAACATATGCAGGCCCGGTGCAATCGTACTGAGCCAGGTGCGACTCTGATTCGTGGCGTATTTTTCGGACGCAGCAATAAACTCATCACGCATCCCCTGCTCCAGATAAATACGGGCCTGCAGTGCGGGATACTCAATCGCGGTTCCCAGCTTGATCGCCTCATCCAACTGAGACAGTGCCCGTTGCCAGTCTCCATTGCGATAGTAGGTCACAGCCCGGATATAGAAGTTTTCTGGGTCCAGACGTCGTGTCACACTCGCACTTGCTGCGTTAGCGTCTTTTGCAATGGAGGCTTCTGTGGAGTGGGCTTCTATGGCGGAGACTTGCACGGATGCTGCTTCAGGCTCGTCGACCACCAGAGCTTCGGGAATTGAAGCTGGAGCCTCTGATCTGGCTTCAGCAGGTTGGACGACCGCGGCAGGTGGCGACTGTTCCTGAGCGGCTACCTCTTCAAGAAATACTGAATTACCTGCCACTTCAGGTTCTGGTGCAATGGCCAACGTAATTGTTTCGGGTTGCTGCATTTGCTGCGTCTCTCTGCCTGTGTCGCTGAAAGGCATCTCTGCTGGGCCAGACACTTCAGCAATGACGGGAACAACGGCTGGATTCGTTCCCGTTACAGGAATAACAGGTATAGAACTGCGATTAATTACAGACGGATCAGACTCAAAATACTGACTGAAATACAATACAAACACAGCAGCAAGAATAGAGATCACAAGTGCAGGCCATATCATCACACGATGGTTGTTCTCGTGATCGGCATAGCCAATAATTTCTCCGGGTGTGACTTCTCGCTGACCATCGAGATCTTTCAGAACCTGATGTATAAGACTCATAGTTCGCTCCTTATAGCCCGATAACGAGTTTCAGACGTTCACGCCATGCGATCGGTTGTTGAATACTTTCAGTGTCTGCTGCCGCCTTTTCTACATGCTGAGCATGGATGGCCTTACTGCCCTGACCGAAGGCCACCAGCAAGCATTTGGCGGCCAGAACATTGACCAGCCTCGGTGTACCACCGCTGCTGATCCATAAAAATCGAACGGCCCCCCGTGTAAACAACGGCTCACCACGGTAGCCTGCGCAGACCAGTCGGTGATTCAGGTAATGACTGACACTCTCAGGCGTACGTAACGCTTCAATATGAGCGGACGTGGTGATGCGCTGGCGCAGTTGCCGGAAGCGTTGCTCACTCAGGATATCGTCTAATTCAGGCTGACCGAAGAGAACGATCTGGACCAGTTTCTGACGCTCTGTTTCGAGGTTGGAAATGAGTCTTAATGCCTCCAGCGTTTCTGCTGGCAAACACTGGGCTTCGTCAATGACCAGGACCAGGCGCCGTCCTTCCTGAGCGATATTAAGAAGATAACGCTGAATATCCGCCCTCAGCTGGCTCAGTCTAGAGTGGCCAGATAATCCGAGTTCATCTCCGATTGCCAGCCAAAGTGCTGTGGGAGATAGCGTCGGATTAGGAATATAAGCAGTATCACTGTTAACTGATTCAAGGTGATTCAGAAGACGCCGACACAACAATGTTTTTCCAGTGCCGACTTCTCCAGTGACTTTGATAAAACCTTCACCGCCAGCCAGTGCATACTGAACGGCTTCAAATGCTTCGTCATGAGACTCAAGGCCGACGTAAAATCCGGTATCCGGCGTCAAAGAGAAAGGGGTGTCACTCAGTCCATAATGTGACTCGCAAGCTTGCTTGATCTCAGTAACATCCATCTCACCACTCCGGCAATAACACGCGAGAGTAACGGCTGTTGAGCTGCTCTATACGCTCCGCAGGTAACTGTGTACCGATAATTCGGGGCTGAATAAGAATGACCAGTTCACTCTGGACTGTCTCGCGGCGCGTCTGACGGAACAATGCACCCAGCACAGGAATATCTCCCAGTACCGGTACCTTGTGCACAACATCGTTTGACTTGTTCTGCATCAGTCCGCCAATAACAACGATCTGGCCTGAGCGGGCACGAACAATAGAATCTGTCTCGCGAACGGTACTGGCTGCGACCGGCAACGAATATTCATCATCGTTCAGCTGGATACGTTTCTGTTTTTCCTCGACTTCTGTCACGCTCGGATGAACGTGCAGGGTAATGTCTTCGTCATCACCAATCTGTGGGGTCACATCGAGAGCAATACCCGAGAAAAATGGCGTCAGCTCAATTTTAGGAGTATCCGAGGTGCCTGTTACCGTTGCCGTCGTTGTTCTGGTCACATCGGTAACAAAATATTCGTCGTTACCGACTTTGATCACTGCTTTCTGATTATTGACGGTGGCGATACGTGGACTTGAAAGTACCTCCACATCACCTTGTGTTTCCAGAAGGCTCAGGGCACCGGCAAAGTTGCCTGCATCAATATTGAGACTGAAAATACCAGCCAATTCATTCGGGTCATTTAAAGCGGCTGAGGTCTGTGTTGCCCAGACGTCATTCTTACCCGTCTGCGCCGCAATCGTATTCCAGTTAATACCGCTCTGGTAACCGTCACTGAGTGTGACTTCTACTATTTTTGCTTCGATCAGAACTTGCTTCTGGACAGTCAACTCAGCCTGCTCCAGGTATTTCTGAACCTGAGTCAGTGTTCCAGGCATTGCACGAGCGATAACAAGACCGGCATGTGCGTCAACGACGACGGAGGCACCTTCCTCTGAAGCCATCATAAGAGACAGTGTCGAACGCAGGTCTTTCCAGAATTCAGAGCCGGTCAGTGTCTCTACTTCTGAGGAATTAGTCTGATTACCGTCGTACTCGCCGAACACAGAGGTCGCTGCTCCGCTGTTCTCTGCGTCAGAACTGGTCATACCACTACTGACCTTCATACCCGAACGGCCTGAACGCATGACATTAAGGTAGTTAATCGGAAATATGCGGGTTTGCGCAGCCTTAGGAAGAATCTGCACACCATATCCAGATTCATTAAAGTCGTACCCGTAAATATCACGAACAGCCATCAGGGCTTCACGGACAGTTACGTCTTTAAGGTTTAAAGAGATTTTGCCGCTGACATCCGGATGAACAACCATATTCATACCAGTGCCTTCGACCAGGCTGTTGAAGAATGCCGGTGCAGGCACCTGATTGGCAGTGACATCAAAACGCTCTTCAGCTTTTTCTGGCAAGGCGATTTCTGGCATCAGGCTTTTCGGGTCCAGGCCAGCCAGCATAGGAGCATCTGCTTCGAGTAATTTCTTTGGTGCAGCTGGTCGCTCTGCTTTCTGATCTGTCTGCTTCTGCGTATAGGTCGTCGCGCATGACGCCATAAGCAGGCTGGCAACAATCACAGCAGCTCGATCGAACCTTGTATTTCTAAATATTTTCACAGTCTGCATCCTACTTACCAGAATGTTTCGTATTACTAAGTAAAGACAGTGTTTTAAGTTTCTGCCTGTATTTCAGAACAACTTTGTCTGATGTAATTTTCACAACCCGGGCACCGGAAACGATATCGCCCTCTTTCACTAAGTTGCCGTTAATTACCGCAGACGCTCCGTTCTGACTCATTTTTATCTGTTGTAGCGTAAAGCTTGTTCTCTTTACCGCTGATTGCTCAACCGCTGCAGGAGCGAACTGTGGCGGCTTCATCGGATCACTGGCCGCCATCGCATTCAGGAAAAGTCCGCTCAGGCAAAGCGCCATAACGACTGATCTAATCACTGAGAATCTCCTCACGGGTACTGAGGGTAAAGACTTCAAGATAAAGCTCACCGCTGGGGTAGTTTTCAACCGTGTAGTCAAGCGACTGCCAGTAGAGTTTCCATGGCATCGAGTCCAGACGTTGCAGATAACTCATCAGCGACGGGTAGTCAGCGGACATGCGAATTTTCATGCCATGGCGATAAAGGTCGACGTCACTGAATTCAGAGCCGAGCGCGATGCTCTCGCCCTCACTATTCTCGAGACTGACCAGCTTGAGTCGGGTGTCCTGAGTCATCATCGATTCCAGTACCGACGGCATATTTTCAGGGGCGACCAGGGTATCGGTAAGACTCTGAATACGCTCATCTACAACGGCTTTCTGGCCCAGAACTTTTTCTATGTCATCGCGTACGGCATCATTCGGGTCAAGCACTGGCGTACTGCGCAAACGCTGCAAATGAGCCTCCAGGCGCAAAGCGTTAGACTCAAGTTCGTTCGCTTGCTGGCGCTCATTCAGCGCCGTCGTCCAGATGGGAGCTGCGATAAAAAACAGAACGACAGCCGCAATGACGACATGCGCTGTGATCAGTACGAGCTTTCTCTCTCGGGCACTCAAGTCACGATACTTTTCCAGCCCTGAGACAATACGAGGGTCTTTCCACCAGATTATCTTCACAGGACATCCTCCCGTGCACGACGCATCAACTCGGCAGACGTCAGCGCCGCATTACGAGGCTCCGCCGGCTTTTCTTTTTCACGTGGACGGGTATCCAGCTTGAACGTCAACCAACGGCTATTTTCCTGTTTACGGACGTCAACAAAACGGAATGCCTGTTCAGAAAAACCGCTGCGCTTAAGAAGGTCAGAAACGTAACGAGAGATTTTCGCCGGATCATCGGTAAAGCCTGAGATATTGATGTGACGCCCCTCGTCGTAGAAGGCGAAACTCTTGAGCCAGACTCCTCGGACATCCTGATCCCCTAACTCTTTCACCATGGTGGTGAATGACGTGCTGCTGTCGAGTTCCTGTTGAGTCAGATAGCGCAGAATTCGCTGACTGCTTTCAAGATCTTCGCGGAGTTTGGCACGCTGGGCGACGAGAGCATCATCCAATTTGAGCGGCGGACGCTCACTTTCAATATTGGCAACCTGCTGCTCAACAATGGCCTGACGCTCCTGCATGCCTTCCAGTCGGTGCCCCTGCCAGTACCAGTTGATCACCAGACCGAGAAGAACAACGACCGCAATACCAACATGCAAGCCAGCACCAATCAGAATCATCTTCAGATCATCAGGGATCTTAGGAGGCTGAAACTCGTCCAGATAGAAATTGACCCGTTGTTTAATTTCCCAGCTCATAGCTAAGCGCCCCTCCGAGTGCAACGGCCAGAGACGCCGTGAGTGGGCGGTCATCTTCCTGACGGTTAAAGGAGCTTTCCAGCGACATCAGGCGGACGGGCGTATTCACACGCTCCTCAAGTTCGCCCAAGGCATCGGTTACATCGACAAGATCAGACTTCAGCATCCACAACTGAGAAACTGCACCCAGCCCCAACTGACTTTCGAAATAGTCCATCGAGCGTTGCAGCTCAAGGGCAAGCACATCAATGCGGCTGTTTGGCTGCATACTCAACCCACCCTCTTCGACATTAAGCGAACTGAGGCCCAGATCGTCGGTTCCCAGAGAAATCTGACGAGTGAAGTAGAGTGCTCCGTCACGGTAGAGATAAATGACACCGCTATTACCTTCGAGGCGCACGACAGCGACGCTGTCCTCGGGCTCAATACTTGCCAGAAGATTCAGAACCGCCAACTCGTTGATAATGATCTGCTCTAACTGCAGATTGCTGTCACGGCAGAATTCAACGATCTCCTGCAGATATGCCCTGTCGGTAATCGCGGCAAACGCCATGCTCATTCGCCCACGATACGCATCGCCGGGAAGAGGAAATGCCTGCAACACCTTATCGGCGGCAGGCGCTCCGACCAGCTCGTCGATACGAAAGCTCAGCGCATCTGTCAGCTCTTCCGGTGCAACTGGGGGTGCATCCACTAGCTGCAAGTCATAGCGTTCGCTATCCATGCAGACCACGGTCGGCGAACCTGCTAACCCCTGAGCTTCGATCCATTCGGACAATTCAGCAAAGCCTGACTCATCAGCCTCTGCAATATAGCTGGAGACGACCCCACGCTGAGTGCGGTGTACTGCCCAGGCACGACCATGATTGATCTCTATTCCCAGACATCCCTGCGCGGTTCGACGTTGTTTCAGCCACGGCAGCTGCATGGCAACCCTCACACAAATTCAACTTACTGAATCTGAGTGTAGACCATGGTGGGAAAAGCGATGGTCTGAGACGACACGCCTGACTATAATGACCCCGAGCCGACCCAGAAAGTGGCCCAAAGCAATAAGATTTCTATTTTAGTGCGTCGAGTGCACCACCCCTACTTCCGGATATCCAGCGTGTTTCATATCGTTCTTTTCGAGCCAGAGATTCCACCCAATACGGGCAATATCATTCGCTTGTGCGCTAATACAGGCTGTCATCTGCACCTGATTGAACCCCTGGGCTTTGATATGGAAGAGAAGGCGTTGCGTCGGGCCGGCCTGGACTACAGCGAGTGGGCCAGCGTGAAGATACACAAAGACTACGAAGCATTTGTTGATTGCGAACAGCCACAACGCCTCTTCGCTCTGACGACGAAGGGCAAGACACGTCATTCCGATGTCGCCTTCAGCGCAGGTGATTACCTGATGTTCGGGCCAGAAACCCGAGGCCTGCCGGAAGATGTCAGGCTGACGATTCCAGAAAAAGACTGGCTGCGCCTCCCCATGCTGTCACACAGCCGCAGTATGAACCTGTCGAATGCCGTTGCAGTCATGGTCTATGAGGCCTGGCGCCAGCTTGGTTATGAGGGTGGGCAATAAGCCAGAGGTGTGAGCCTTACAGAAACAAAAACGCCCCGATCTTCGGGGCGTTTTTGTTGAAGCAGCATTATTAATGCGTTGGCTGTTCGCCAGCCTGCTGGGCCTGTGCTTCTTTAACACGCTGCTGATACAGGGCGTCAAAGTTGATCGGCGCCAGCATCAGCGCAGGGAAACCGCCTTTGACAACCAGGTTATCGACGTTTTCGCGCAGATACGGGAACAGAATATTAGGGCACATAGCACCCAGCATCGGACCCATCTGCTGTTCTGGAATATTCGCCACAACGAAGAGGCCACACTGTACCAGTTCAACCAGAAACGCGGTGTCGCCGTCGTTCTTTGCAGTCACAGTCACTTTTACAGTAACTTCGTAGTGCTGTTCATCGACTTTGCGACCATTGGTGTTCAGATCGAGCTTTACTTCAGGCTTCCACGGCTTGGTAAATGCCACTGGAGAGTTAGGTGCTTCGAATGACACGTCTTTGGTGTAGATACGCTGAAGAGCGAACTGCGCCTGTTCTTTATTTTCGGCCATTGGTTGGTTCCTTATCAGATTTAATTCTTAACGACTGGCAGATTCTGGCTGTTCCATTCCATCATGCCGCCTTTCATACGTACAGCGTTGAAGCCTTTTTCACGCAGCATTTTACCCGCCATGCTGACGGTCTGGCCTGTTTTGCACACCAGTACAATCGGACGCTCGCGTTCTTTATCCAACTCATTCATGCGCTGAGCAAGGCTTGCATACGGAATGTTGACCGCGTTCACAAGGTGACCTGCTTTGAAGTCAGCCTTGTCGCGGATGTCCAGAACCAATGCGTTCTGGCGGTTGATCATAGTCGTCGCTTCAGCGGTGGACACAGTCTGCCCGTTGCGGCGGTTATTATCCCAGAGCAAAGCGATCAGAAACGCTGCCCAGATACCTACCAGCCACCAGTGATTTACGACAAATTCAATGTACTGATCCATTAGCCTGTCTACTGTCTTTCAATATGGAGGCCGGAGTATACCGTCACTGGCGCTATGCCTCCACCGCCGACGCATTGTCATTCCTGTATATGACAATTATTCGCGGACGCTTTGTTCAGTGTCGCACGGGGGTAAGGTATACTGCCGTTTTGCTGTAATTCTGAGTGTACGGACATGACCACGCGACCAAAACCGACCGCCCTGATTATTCTTGATGGCTGGGGCTACCGCGAAGAAACCGCGAACAACGCCATTGCCAATGCCAACACCCCAACCTGGGATCGCCTTCTGAATGAGTACCCGAATGCTCTGATTCAGACGTCAGGCGAAGCCGTTGGTCTGCCGGATGGCCAGATGGGTAACTCTGAAGTTGGTCACATGAACCTCGGTGCTGGTCGCATCGTGTATCAGAACTACACTCGCATCAACAAAACCATCCGCGATGGCGAGCTGACCAATAACGCAGCTCTCGCAGCGGCGATGGACAAAGCGGCAGAGACAGGCAAGGCCGTGCATCTGCTTGGTCTGTTATCACCGGGCGGTGTTCACAGTCATGAAGATCACCTGATTGCCCTGCTCGATATGGCCAAAGAGAAAGGTGTCGGCAAGGTCTGCATTCACGCGATTCTCGACGGCCGCGATATGCCACCTCGCTCAGCCGAGCCGTCGCTCAGTAAAATTGAAGCGCATTGTGCGACACTTGGTAATGCCTCGATTGCAACGGTCATTGGCCGTTTCTATTCGATGGACCGCGATAACCGCTGGGATCGGGTCGAGCAAGGCTACAATGCGATGACACTCGGTCAGGCTGAGTTTTCCGCACCAACAGGTGTTGATGCGTTGAAGGCCGCCTACGAACGTGACGAGAACGACGAATTTGTTAAAGCCACTGTGATTGGCGACCAGCCGGGCAAAGTAGAAGACGGCGATGCCATCATCTGCTTCAACTTCCGCCCTGACCGCGCCCGTGAAATCACCCGTGCATTCGTCGAAGGCGACGAATTCAAAGGCTTTGAGCGCCAGGCTCGCCCTACTCTTTGCGACTACGTCATGATGACGGAGTACGCCGCTGACATTCCAGCCAACTGTGCTTTTCCGCCGGAAAAACTGGTCAATGGCATTGGCGAATACGTTTCCGACAAAGGCATGAAGCAACTGCGTATTGCTGAAACAGAAAAATACGCCCACGTGACCTTCTTCTTCTCAGGCGGTCGCGAGCAGGAGTACGACGGCGAAACCCGCATTCTGGTGAAGTCACCAGATGTTGCCACTTACGACCTGCAACCTGAAATGAGCGCACCGGAAGTCACCGAAAAACTGGTCGACGCCATTAAAAATGGGGGTTACGACCTGATCGTCTGTAACTATGCAAACGGCGACATGGTCGGTCACACCGGTGTCTACGACGCTGCTGTTAAAGCCGCGGAATGCATTGATGACTGCTTGCAGAAAGTAACTGACGCGATTCTGGAAGTAGGTGGCGAATGTCTGATTACTGCCGACCACGGCAATGCTGAGCAAATGCTGGATGAAAATGGTCAGGCGATGACTCAGCACACCACCGGACCAGTGAACCTGATTCACGTCCACAACCGCACAGAAGGCGGACTGAACACCGGACGCCTGTGTGACGTATCACCTACCCTGCTGGACATTATGGGCGTTGAGCAACCGGCTGAAATGACCGGTGTTTCGCTACTGACCAAGTAATCCAAACTGAAGACCTCATGCTACGTTCTGTTGTTGTAGTCCTTACTCTGATCATCAGCCTGACCGCTCAGGCTGATGATCAGGCACGTCTGGATCAGATCAAAGCCGAAATCAAAAAGCTGCAAAGCTGGCTCACCGATGCCCGTGAAGAGCATGATGAGCTGCAACAACGCCTGCGCAAATCCGATCAGGAAATTGCCGCGCAGATCAAAGAGATAGAAGCTACCCGCGCTCGTTTGCGTGAGGAGCAGATTCGCCTAAAAAAGCTTCAGGCGGAGCAGGCCCAGGTTCGTCAGCTCCGTAACCGCCATCAGAAACTATTAAGTGAACAGATACGCCTTGCCCGACAGATGGGTGATGAGGCAGCCATACGCTTCTGGCTCGCTCAGGACGATCCAGCCCAGAACCAACGAATGACCCGCTATTTCGGTTATTTCAACCGTGCCCGCCTTGAAAACCTCAGTAACACCATCGCCGAACTGAACCGGTTGGATAATCTCGAAGTCCTGATCGCAGAGCAGGAAGCTCAGTTACGCGAGAGTGATGCGCGCCTGACGCGGGAAAACAAACAACTCGAGACGCGCCGCGCAGAGCAACAGACCCTGCTCGCTAAGCTTGATCGCCAGATGAGCAGCGAAAGTGAACGTCTGAAACAGCGCGAAGCTGACCGAAAACGCCTCGAATCCCTGCTGGCCGAAGTTGAAACACTGGTCAGTAACAGCCCGCGACATAACGATGAAGTGCCGTTCCGTAAGATGCGCGGCAAGCTCCCCCGACCACTTGCCGGCCCTGTGCTCGCTGCATTTGGCAACCGCAATGGCCCCAATGCACGTTGGGAAGGCTGGAAGATAGGCACACGGGAAGGCGCAGACATCCGCGCGATACATCATGGCCGGGTTGTATTTTCTGAATGGCTCCGGGGCTTTGGTCTGCTGTTAATTCTTGACCACGGCGATGGCTACCTCAGCCTTTATGCTCACAATCAGACCCTGCTCAGGGACGTTGGCAGCTGGGTAAATGGTGGTGAAATTATTGCGACCGCCGGGAAAAGCGGCGGACAACAGAGCGCCGCCCTCTACTTTGAGATTCGTCATAAAGGTCAACCGCAAGACCCGGCGGCCTGGCTGAAGCGCGGATAAAACGACCAGATTAAGAAGAAAAACGCCTCTGAACAGGCCATTCTTAACAGCCAGACAGTTTTGTGCCATGCTTGCGGCACGTTATACAGAGCGAGTGAACATGCTAAGGAAACATCTGCTCCGCCCCTTGATTGCCAGTGCAGTCATCGTTATGCCGTTATCAGGTATCGCTGAAGAGACCGCAGTAGATATCACAGAGGATCAGTCGGCGATTGAAAGCAGCCCGCAAATCCAGCAGGAACTGCCCCTTCAGGATCTTCGCACGTTCACCGAAATATTCGAACGCATCCGCAGCTCGTACGTTGAAGAGATCGATGACAAGACGCTTTTCAACAATGCCATTAAAGGCATGCTCAATTCTCTCGATCCGCACTCCGCCTACCTTCAGGAGGAAGACTTCTCCGACCTCCAGGAAAATACCTCAGGCAAGTTCGGCGGCCTTGGTATTGAAGTCGGCATGGAGAACGGCCTGGTTCGTGTCATTACACCGATCGACGATACCCCGGCACAACGTGCAGGCATACGCGCTGGCGACCTGATCGTCAGCCTCGATGGCGAGCCCGTGATGGGCTTATCACTGAGCGATGCCGTTGAACTCATGCGCGGCGAACCCGGTACGCCGATTACGTTAGAAGTACGCCGCAAAGGTGAAGCCGAACTTCTCAGTTTCACGATTGAACGCGCAGAAATCAAAGTGGCCAGCGTCCGTACCGAAATGCTCGACGGCGAAATAGGCTATGTCCGCCTGACGCAATTTCAGGAAAACACCGGCATTGAACTTCAGGAAGCGCTGCGCGCCTGGCAAAACGATTCTGACCTCAATGGCCTGATTCTGGATATGCGTAACAATCCGGGCGGAGTACTCCAGGCCGCAGTTGTTGTCGTCGATACCTTTATTTCAGAAGGCCTGATCGTCTACACCGAAGGGCGCTCGCCTATGTCAGATGTCCGCTACGAAGCGCGCAAAGACACTCTAGTGCCAGACATCCCTATTGTTGTGCTAATTAACGGTGGTTCTGCCTCAGCGTCAGAAATTGTCGCTGGTGCTTTACAGGATCACAGCCGTGCCGTCATCGTGGGAACTCAATCGTTCGGCAAAGGCTCCGTTCAGACGGTTCTGCCAGTCTCAGAGACCGCTGCGGTCAAACTGACCACAGCCCGCTACTTTACACCGGACGGCCGCTCTATTCAGGCGCAGGGTATCGTGCCGGATATCGTCGTCGAACAAAGCGAAGTGACGCCAAGTGAACAACAGTACTACAAAGAGTCTGATTTACCCGGGCACCTTGAAAACCCTGACGGCGAAGTCACTTCAAAGAACAGCAAAGAGAGCCAGAAAGAAAATAAAAGCGATGACCTGATTCGTCGTGATTTTCAGCTCTATGAAGCACACACATTGCTCCGTGGTGTCACCATCCTTAGCCCAAAAAAAACCAAAAGCAGTACGACTGCTGAATAAGGATGGTCCGCGCGGTGAGAAACATCATTAAAAAGCCACTAGCTGCGCTTTTACTGACTCTCACCGCGTTTATTGCCTCACCGGCACTCGCCACTCCTACACTGATTATTATCATTGATGACGTTGGTAATAACGGTCCGTTAGGCGACCGTGCCGTCGCACTTCCTGGCCCGGTGACACTGGCGTTTCTCCCTCACACGCCACATGCAGCGCGTCTTGCTCGCATAGCCGCAGAAAATAATAAAGGGATCATGCTTCATGCCCCTATGGCTAACGCCACAGGAGCAGCTTTAGGGCCGGGCGCCCTGACACAAGAGATGACACCTGAAGAACTGCAGCAAACACTGGCGGAAAGTCTGGACTCAATTCCCCATGTGCAAGGCGTGAATAACCACATGGGCAGTGTTCTTACCGCCGACCAGACTGCTATGAACAGTATTATGAAGGTGGTACGGCAGCGTGGACTCTATTTTATCGACAGCCTCACTAATCCCTTGAGCATGGCTGAGAGTGAAGCTCTGCAAGCGGGAATACCAACAGACCGACGCGATGTTTTTCTCGATAATGACCGCAGTCTTGACGGCCTTTTTGCTCAGTTTCAGCGCGCTATGAAAGTCGCTGAACGCAAAGGCAGCGCTATTTTAATTGGCCACCCCTACCCGGAAACGCTCGATTTTCTCGAAGTTGTCCTGCCCGAACTGATCGCCTCCGACGAAGTCATTATTACCCGCGCAGATCAACATCTTCAGGAAGAAGCGTGGTTGAACTCTGTTCACACAGCCGATAAAGCTGAGCTGAAATCCAGACTCGAGCTGCGGTTGCCTCTGCCAGTAAAGAACAAGGCAGAGGCTCAACTTAGCAACCTTAGTTATCAGAACTGATAACCCATCCCAAGGTTGAAACCGCTGCCTGAATTAATATCACCACGGCTTTCAGCGTCGTCATTCTGCATCTGAACATCCGCCTTAAATACAACGTCAGGATGCGGATAATAATTCACCCCAAAATCAGTCTGAGCGGCGTTATCGTCTTCTTCCTGAGACCAGTTACTCTGACGAGCAAAAACGCCCCACTTTTCGCCTAAGCGCTGCGAGACCTCAACATAGCCGCCATACTGTTCGGACTTGCCTGCTGCTTCGGCGGCATCGCCTGCAAGGTCCCAACGGGCATACAGCGCCGTAAAGGTTGTGTCTTTAAGGGTGTAAATCACGTGACCGCCCAACAGTAATGCAGAATCGGCATAGGACTCCTCGGCACTCTGATCAAGGTCTGGCTGGTACTGGGTATAACCCGCAACTTCGAGGCCCGTAATACCACGGTAACGTAAGCGAGCCGTGATAGCAGGATCAAATACCGACGCATACGACGACTTCTGTTTGCCCGCTTTCAGATCAAAGGGATCTGCGGCGTCGTTGGTGGTCGGATCTTCGGTTTTAAATCCTTCAGTAATCAGGACATCGTAGCTCAGGCCGTTATCGAGCGTATCTGACAGTGAGATACCCGCACTGTACCAGGTGGATGGAATAACCGTGGTCTCGATAATCGGACGCTCTGTTCCGTAAAACGTCGGTGGCTCATGTGTTTCATTGACAATACCGAGCGGCATCAACATAACACCGGTACGGAACTGGGCGCCATTGAGAACATCCATTTCGATATAGGCCTGCTCAATTTCTACCGCACCATACTGACTGCCACCACTGACCAGAGTGTGCTCAACTTCAAACTCAGAAACAAAGCGGATCGAGTCTGAATAATCGTAACCTACGAACAGCACCAGTCGATGCAGATCAATCTGACGCTTATCTTCGTCGTCGGTACTCAGATTGTTGTAGTGCAGCTCGCCATAACCGCCAAGGTGAACCTGCTTCGTCGACTCCTGAGCCAGGCTTTCATCCATAGTATCCGCGAGCGCACCCAGCCTCTCATTTAACATAGACTCAAGCTCAGAGATACGCTGTTCAAGCTCTGCGCGCGAGACCGGCTCATCTGCTGCTTCCTGCGCCGATACGTTCCCAACCGCGAGTGAACAAATAGCGAGCGACAGCGTTGCCAGCATCGGATTACAAAAATGCCCGTGTTTTTTCGTGTTCGTTTTCATTGTGTATGTCCTGTATCTGATCCTGTTGAGGGCACTATTTATTAATCGCCATCACTGAAATTAATACCCAGTTCTACGGCCAGGGCATCGGGAATTTCTCGTTTAAAGTTGCCATCCAATAGTCCGGCTGCGGTATAAAAATCGAGATTGCTCTGATCAATAACCGCTTCGTAGACTCGTTCAAAATTATCCCGCACGCTCAGTAACGCGGACTCTTCCTGGGCCGCCAGCATAAGAGAGGCAAGCGTGACAACTGAATCACCACCACCTTCAATAATGACCTCAGTCGCTTCCATTGTTGCCTGCATCAGTGCCCAACTGGTGCCGGATATCTGGCCAGCCTGATCAGCCACTGTTCTCTGCTTCAGATAGTTAAGATGTTCTTGTGCACTGGTCAGAAGCAGAGTCAGTGGCGCCGAGCCATCATCCGTCGCGCCACGAAGAAAGCGCTCACGGTAAGCTTCACCCGAGCTCTGATAGTCACTGATCCAGCCTTGGTAAAAGTCATTGGCATAGTTCGCCTGCAAACGGGCCAGCCCCTCCAGAACGTCACAACGTCGGGGCTCTGTAATAAAACCGGCAACGATGTCTGAATCAGTTGTGCTTTCAGAGGCGTCTTCAAACAGAGCGACTTCTAAGGCCAGCAGGCCTACTTTAGTAAAACTCAGCCCCTCAAAGTACGCGTCGTTTAATGTTTCACTGCCAGAGGCTGACTCATTGATTTCTGTACGCACGGTTGAGATGTAGTCATTACCGCGCTGACGCAACGAATCAATATACAGATACCCTGGCGTCAGCAGGTTATCGTCCGGCGGTCCAAACAGAAACGGGAGTACGCGATACCAGCTGACACTGCTTTGTTGCCAGGCCGTCTGAGCCTGTTCGAGCCTTTCTATATCGGGGTCTTCGCAAAAACTAACGGTGGCAGACACCAGCGCATCAGCGTCAACAGCGAAAGCTTCTGTATTAGGAATCACTGTCTCATCGACAATGCGTGTCAGTGCGGTATTTAGCGTGTCATCAGTCAGAATGAGCGGATCATTTTTACGCTCACCACCACAGGCTGTGAGCGCTCCAGCCAGTAATATCGCGACTGCAATTCTGACATTATTTTTACGGTATCCGTCATCATTAGGGACGCAGCTGGGTAATGCTTCTGGCTTATTCAAAGTTGGTCAGCCTTTTCGGATTATCACAGGTTGAGATAAATGGTTATCGAAACGCAGATCTGAATAACTCTGACGCAACGATGTATTTTCTTGTTGGGATACGGGATCAATAAATCGCAATTCGCCCGCTGAATTACTCAGCACAAAACAATCATTTAATTCGCTGACGGACACACCGCACACATCGTGCATCTGAAAGTACCCCAGTAAAGTCTGCGAACTCACATGCCAGAAAACAGCGAAATTCCCTTTCGGAGTCGTCATACAGGCAACATCCGTCGAAGCATGTACCGCAACGCTGCCCATATAGTCATGGGCTCCCAACCACAGATTGTCCGGGGCAGGTAAGTAACTGAAATCTCCCTCGGGAGTCAGCACCGCGGCTAATGGCCGCGGATCGCTATCGGTCAACGCCTGACGCTGCACCTGCAAAGCGGCAACCACACTGCCCTCCTTGTTGATGGCAAGATGACGGATGCTTGCTTTCAGCTCCGTCAGGGTGTGGCGCTGACTGATTTCTCCAGTAGTTCTGTCGATGATCACCAGTGACGAACTCATCTCTGTGGCGTCGTTACTTCGCCCATCCTGTCCCGGAAAACGACCACCGTTAGCAACGACAAGGTGTATTCCGTCAGGCATCAGCAGCACTTCATGGGGCTCGGGGTCGCCCGTTTCAAACTCACGTAATTGAACGAAGCTTCTGGCATCACGAACACTGATCATGCCTTTGCCGTGATCAGGGTGGCCGGGAGAAAATATCGTTTGTGTCACGTATATTTCTGAGCCATCTTCACTGTAACAGGCGTGGCCCTGAAACTGACGTTCAGGGAGCGCGTAAAAGCGCGATAATTCTTCGCCAGTCGCTAGGTCAAAAATAATTCCCTCACTGCCCGGGCGGCGAGCCATCATCAGTATCGAATGGCTATTTTTATCTGTAGGATTCAGGCACACCCCGTGACCGCGAAATGCCGTTTGCTCAAGGGCGGACGTTTGATTGCGGGATACAGAAGCAAATCCGGTCTGATCCTCAGATAGAACTGCTGAGCCCCAATATTCACTCTCCATCACCGAAGAGGAATAACCCAAAGCAAGGCCATGCAAAGGTAAAAGAACCGTACTGCCGAACACGCCTGATTTCAGGATCTGCCTTCTCGTCATCATGTCAGACGTCGCCATTCAGAGCGCCTCCACAAAGGCGATCAGTTGTCGCCGGGTATCTGCAGACATAGCCTCAAAAAGAGCCCGCGCTTTAGCTGCTTCTCCACCGTGCCAAAGAATCGCTTCTTCAACGCTACGGGCTCGCCCGTCGTGCAGTAGTGAAAGGTCTGCCCCCACGGTTTTCTGAAGCCCAATCCCCCACAAAGGCGCCGTTCGCCACTCAGAGCCCGTCGCCTGGAAGTCTGGTCGCTCATCAGCGAGCAAAGGCCCCATATCGTGCAAAAGAAAATCGCTGTATGGCCAGATGCGTTGATTTGCCAGATGCGCGGCCGGTGCGTTCTCTGCAGTAATAAAAGAGGGTTGATGACATTGCTGACAGCCAGCGATATTAAAAGCTTCCTGACCTGCATTAAGGTCTTCTGTCAGCCGAGCCGCCGGTGTCCCCGTATGGCGGAGAAATTCGACAACCAGATGTAACAGGTCTTCAGGAATTTCAAAGCCATCAGCGTTATTTCCATTGGGCTGCTGTTGGCATAACGACTGAACAGATGTGCAAGGTTGCACAGGAAATAAAGGATTCGAAATACCGATATCATCAGCGAATGCTGCCGCAACCGTCACTTCCAGGTCCGGGCGGTTCGCTTTCCAGCCGAAACGACCAGGAACCGTCGCCTGCTCAGAAACACTCCAGACCTGATTCACCCGGCCGGAAATACCGTCTCGATTCTCATCAGCGGGGTCTGCAAGAGCATCAATATCGGCTTGCTTAATAGCCGCGATCAGTCCGGTACCAAACATCCCTGGTGCCTGGCGCAGGCTGAACAGAGTATCAGGATGCAGTTCCCCATAGCTCAGCTGGCGTAAATCCAGTTCGGGTTCACGTAATTCTACGACACGACCATCTGGATACGTATGCGAGTGGTACTGCCAGTTAATTCTCAGATCAGCTTCAGGCTTAAGATCGTCCGGACCGGGGGGCAAGCCCAGCTGCGACATCAATCCCGTCGCCTGTGTCTGAATCTGCTGACCATAACCAGGCTCGGGCACAGAACCGAGTTTCTGTTCCTCACCGGGAATACTCAAACGAACAAAGGCGGTAAAAACAGCTTCGCTATTGTCGTCAGGTAATGTCCCCCGACCACCCTCAATATGGCAACCCAGACAACTGCGGGCATTAAACAATGGCCCAAGGCCATCACGGGCCGTCGTACTCGTCGGTGCTTTTACCCATGGCTGGTGCGCTAATGCACGCCCCGCATAAAAGTCCGCTTTCTGCGCGTCATTGAGGGCCGGTGCAGGTAAGTCAAAACGTGTCAGGTGACTCGTCACATAAGTTGATTCGCCACCCGTTGCAATCTGTTGATGCAATGTTTTGCTGTTGTCACAACCACCGCAGAGGCCCAAAGAAACGAGCCCTGAGACACCGGCTGCTAACGCAAAAAGCCGGCGAAACGCCGGCTTTTTATCAACCACGGCAGACTTACTCGTCACAGCTCGCAGTTGGGTCTTCGGTATCACAGGCCGACGCTTCAGGGTCGACAATAACAGCTCCGTCGATGCCAGCTTTTTCAGCAATGTCTGCGATCAGTGCAGACTGAGCGTTCAGGGCGATAATGGCCTGAGCCACAGCGCTACTGACTTCAGCATTCTCTTCCATGATCTGAACATCGAATGGAGAGCCCGCACGTGCCTGGGTATCAATGGCAACGTATTGAGTTTCAGTCGCCGACAGAGCAACGGCAATGTCCGCCGCCAGTTCAGCTTCGCCAGAATCTTTCAGCCAGTCATCAATGCCATAACCATTCACTGCGTTAGTGGTCACGTCATCAACGCTGTTCAGTGTGCTGTCATAACCGGCGTATTTCCCGTAGTAGCTGTTTGAAACGCCTTCAGCGTTCAGCCAGATATCACGGTGCGTGTTGTCAGAAAAGCACGAGTGTTCGTCTTCCTGAGAGTTCGCAGAGAAAGCGATCTGCATACGCTCACCCGCCAGTTCACCTTCAGACAGGGTACCCATACCCGTCAGAATTTCAGTCAGCTTCTGCTTCGCCTGAGCTTCGTTAGTGACTGTGGTAAATGCAGTACGATAAGTGGCACCCGGTGCCCAACCATCACGTACAGATTCGAGATCCGCGATCAGCTTATCAACAGCAACCTCGAGGAATTTGTGGCGACGGTGAGATTCGACAGTAAAGTCGTAAGCTGCATCGACATTTTCGTTCCCAGATGCTGCTTCTGCATCGTAGCTCGGCTGGAATTCTTCAATCGGGCGATCACCGCCGGCCGCGTAGAAAGAGTTATCTTCATCGGCATCTTCCTCATCGAGTACTTTCACTGCATCACCACGATCAGTACCGTCAGTAGTCTCTCCGTTATCGTTGAGATCCTGGCCCCAGAGCAGGAACTCAATCGCATGGTAGCCGGAAATCACATCATGCTCATCTTCAGCCGTCGCGCTTAACTCAAGAAGTGCTGTGTTAATCTCAATATCCGTGCGCGAAATAATATTGTCAGAATCATCATAATCTTCGGCCGTGATCTCGTAGAGTGTTCCATCGTCAGTAACGTTTTCGTCACCAACGCGGCCATTGGTGCCTGACACTTCGTTATCGGTTACGCCAATCTCGCTTGTGCCAAAATCCGCGCTGATGTTCATTTCTGAATCAAGAACTATTACATCATCAATCAGCGCTTCACCCAGAGGCCAGGCATTAATCGCTCCTTCTGGGCCATCTTCACTGCTGTAATCGGTAGAATCAATCGGGCTGTTACGGAAACGGTAAACCTCAGTCTGACCATATGGCTCACGCGCCACCAGCCAGGCGCGCTTCGCTGCCTGCAGGTTCGCTTCGCTTGGATTAGCACGGAAATCAGCCAACGCAGCTTTCAGC
The DNA here is from genome assembly GCF_002339775.1 of Thalassolituus sp. UBA2590. NCBI lineage: Bacteria > Pseudomonadati > Pseudomonadota > Gammaproteobacteria > Oceanospirillales > Oceanospirillaceae > Thalassolituus > Thalassolituus sp. UBA2590. The sequence goes on along the minus strand of NZ_DDKU01000070.1, from coordinate 3,145 downwards.
GCCTGAGCAGTCGTGACAGAGTCAGAATACGCGGCGTATGCGATATCGGCATTGGTCTCAAGCACCTTACCTACGTTCTCGAGGTTCAGGATATCTTCCGTGCTGCTGCTATTACTGCCACCGCAGGCGGCCAGTGTGAATCCGGCTGCGACAACGATCGCCAGTCGAGAAAGCTTCATATATTACTCCATCATCAGAGAGCCACTGAGGGCTTAAAAAGTGAGGTCACATTAAACTCAATGCGAATTACTTTCAATACCAAATGTAAGCTAATGTCATGATTTAAATCACGATCATCTGCTACTATCGCGTTATGCTCAACAACTGACCCGAATAGTCGTATTTTTTTATGGTGTGTACATGGTGTGGAATATGAAGCTCAGCCTGCTCGCTGTGACGGTTTTCTTATCGGCAGGCCTGACGGCCTGTGGCGGCGGCAGTGGTGGTTCAGACTCCGCTTCAGCCAGTGACCTTGAGAGCAAGACGATAGACCTGGGTGAATCCCTGTTTCACGATACCAACCTATCTCTGGACCGCACACAGTCCTGCGCGACCTGCCATGATCCTGACCATGCGTTTACAGACCCTTCGACCAACGACGGCGGCAACGTTCGCGCTGCCTCATTAGGTGATGATGGCGTTTCTCTCGGTGACAGAAATACCCCAACGGCACTTTACTCTGCCAGTATCCCTGAGTTCAGCTTCGGCACGCACCGTCGTTTTAACAGCCCGCAGGCAGACTATGTGGGCTACATAGGTGGCCAGTTCTGGGATGGTCGTGCAACGACACTGGAAGATCAGGCCGGCGGCCCGCCTCTGAATCCTGTCGAGATGAACATGCCAGACAAGGCGACCGTCGTCGCGCGTCTGCGTGAAAACACCGGCTACGAAGAAGCCTTTACCGAACTGTACGGCACCAATATTTTTGATGATGTGGACGCAGCCTACAGCGCGATGACGCAGGCGATTGCTGCCTTTGAGCGCAGCCCCGTGATGTCGCCCTTCAATTCAAAATACGACAAATTCATCCGCGGCGAATACCAATACAGCCCAGTGTCCAAAGCAGCGCTGGGCAAAGCTCGCTTTTTCTCGCAGCAATTTACCAACTGCGCAACCTGCCATCAGCTTCGCCCCAATGGCAATAGTGGCGAGACATTCAGCAATTACGAATTTCACAATATTGGCGTCCCGGTGAATACCGAACTCCGCACAGCGAACGGCAGCGAAGATGGCTTTACCGATACAGGCCTCGCTGCCATTGACGCTGTTTCAGACGAGACTGATACAAGTGGGCTTGAAGGGAAGTTCCGGGTACCAACGTTACGCAACGTCGGCGTCACGGCGCCCTACATGCACAATGGGGTGTTTCAGTCGCTGGATACCGTCATCCGCTTTTACGACCGCCACCTGACAAACTCAACTAACGGCATAAACCCGGAAACCGGGATTGCCTGGGCGGCACCAGAAGTCGGCGAGAACATCAGTTTTACAGAACTGCGTCAGGGTACGGCACTGAGTGAAAACGATATCGAAGGACTGGTCTGCTTCCTTTATAGCCTGACCGATGAGCAGTACGAACACCTGCTTCCCGAAGATGCCGCTGAATGTGGACTCTGATTACCAGAGCCCACATTCAGCAACTATTATAGCCAGCGTATTTTACGGAACAGCGCCAGCAGCCCCACAGCAATTGAGCCCATGGCCGCTAATAAAATAAAGTAGCCATTTTCTATTTTAAGCTCGGGAATGTATTCAAAGTTCATCCCGTAGAGGCCCGCCAGAAAGCCGAGAGGCACAAATATCGCAGTAATGACTGTGAGCACCTGCATCGTACGGTTCAGCTGATGTGAAGCAATAGAAATATAACCATCAATTAAATCACCGCTGATGCTGTAGAAAATTTCCGCAAGCGTATAGAGACGGTCAAAACGATCGTGAAGGTCTGTGATCGCGTGCCCCATCGGGTCGTCTTTATAATTCAGGGCCAGATACTCATCACTGCGCAATTCATCGGTAATATTGCGGTGATAATTAAACAAGCGCCGCAGTTTTACCAGGCGAGTACGGTAGGTCACCAGCTCACGCATCAGGTCGTCATTACCGTCGTCTAGCAGAGCATCTTCGATATCGCTCAGGCGCTCTTCGAACTCAAGCAACGCATCAAGATACAGCCCCGCCGACGTATGCATAATTCGCAGAGCAAGAAACCCCGGGCCTTGCTTAAGTAACTTTGAGCCCTGTTCAGAAAACAATTTTTCAATACTGACCGCAGGTTTTGGGTGACGGGTAACAAGGAAATTCTCACCGACAAAAAATGCGATGTTCTGCGAGTCATGCACCAACTCCGAGTTAAAGCTGGCAATGCCCCGATACAGTACAAAAGTGAAATCATCGAACTCTTCGAGTTTAGGCGGGTGACGATCACGCTGAGCATCCTGTACTGCCAGAGTATGCAGACCCAGGTTCTCTAGTAATTTGCGCTCACCGGGGACATCTTCTTCCTGGATATCCAGCCAGAACCGACCTTCCCGATGGCGCTGCCACTCGATTAATAATTCAGAGCCACCGGTACGTATCGAACCGTCCGTGCCTTCAAGCATACATCTGATCATACTGTTTCCTGTCTGTATTCTGCCGGTCAGAACAGCCGATGCTGCTGGCCAGCCTCCTGATCGAAGTTATGACCCGTAAACTGAAATATAGAGTCAGCAATGGGTTTAAGTTGTTTTTCCAGATAGTGGTCATAGTCGATGGCCGACTGTCGCACCTCTACTGGCTCTGGCCCGTTCACTGTCATGACGTAACTGATCCACCCTCCCCTGTCCTGATATCTGGGGGGACGTTTCTGGGTCTCCAGCCAACGATCCATCACCGCCGCGGCCTTCGCATGGGGCGGCCTGCTTTTCTGGTAGTGAGGTAATGGTCGTCGCAAGCGCTTACGATATATCAGCATGTCATCTGCGTTGCCATCAAAAAGTTCACCGACCTGATTTTTTAGCCACTGCCCCCAGGGCTCGCCACAGAACACCCGACGGTATAACTCTTTCTGGAACTCACGAGCCAACGGTGTCCAGTCGCTCCGCACCGCTTCTAAGCCTTTAAATACTAATCGGTCATCACTCGCATTGATGCCAGCATAGCGCTT
>NZ_DDKU01000121.1:1256-9388 GCF_002339775.1 Thalassolituus sp. UBA2590 | reverse complement strand
GGTCAGACCGGCGTCGCCCACCGGGCCACCAATCACGAAGTTACCGGTAGGGTTGATGTGGTACAGCGTACCTTCGTGTAGCCATTCCGCAGGCAGTACAGGCTTAATGATGTGCTCAAGAACTTGCTCGCGCAGATCTTCAAGGCTGATGCTTGGATCGTGCTGGGTCGACAGAACCACCGCATCAACTTTCGGCGAGTCGCCTTCCCAGTTGATAGTGACCTGAGATTTCGCATCCGGGCGCAGCCAAGGCAGAGTGCCATTACGACGCAGTTCAGACTGACGTTGTACCAGCAGGTGCGCGTAGTACACAGGCGCTGGCATCAGGTTAGGGGTTTCATTGGTTGCGTAACCGAACATCAGGCCCTGGTCGCCCGCGCCCTGATCTTCTGGTTTGGCGCGGTCAACACCCATGTTGATGTCGACAGACTGCTTACCAATGCCGTTCAGCACGGCACAGGTCGCGCCGTCGAAGCCTACATCAGAGCTGTTGTAGCCAATGCCTGTGATCACGTCGCGAACGATGTCTTCAAGGTCGACGTAGCATGAAGTTGTCAGCTCGCCAGCAACCACTGCCATACCGGTTTTAACCAGTGTCTCTACTGCAACACGCGCGTAGGGATCGCGGGCAATGATGGCGTCCAGAACCGCATCAGAAATCTGGTCGGCAACTTTGTCCGGGTGGCCTTCAGAGACGGACTCTGATGTAAAAATTGAATATTCGCTCATCTGCGACTCCTCAAAAAAATGCCCTCAGGCATGAAACAGTCGGAACTGGATCTGAAATCCGTTCCTTAAACCGGAATATTGGCTCTGGCCTTCTTTCAGTCCGGCTTCTTCGGCCCATTGACTGAGATCAGCAGGTTCAAAACCAAGCCATAAATCTCCGCAAGACTCCCGCGCCCAAACCTGTTCGTGGCGACAGAGGTCGGTAACCAAAAACGTACCGCCCGAACTCAGAAGCTGGGCGACATCGTTAAAAATATTCTTAGGTGACGGCACATGGTGCAGCACCATATTAGCCACGGCGAAGCCATAGCCACTGTTGTTTGTATCGCCTTCAACATCCTTGCGCGATTCAAGCAACGCGCGGGTGTCGCCCTGCACTAATGTCACGTTGTTCAGTTGCTCGTTCTGGCAGAAAGTTTCCGCTTTCGCTAACAGATCCGGCGAAATATCGAGCCCTGTCACACCAGCAAATCGTTCGCTCAGGGTCTGCAGGAATGCGCCCTCGCCGGGGCCAATTTCCAAAGCGTAGCCACTATTCTCATTGCTTCCCGGCAGGTAGCCCAGGGAGTCAAGAATGGTCGCCAGTGCATCGCCATACTGCTCATACGATGCAATCAGATCCTGCTGTTCGCGGAAATCATCTGCATGACGGGCAAAGAACCCGGCACAGGCTTCCGCTCGCTCTGCCAGTACACCATCAACGGCGGCATTGTTATCGCTTTCATCAAGCGACGAATCAATCGCGCGGAACAGCTCCCGCAGCCAGGTACTGAAGGTATCGTCGCCGGTATTCAGCGGACGGCGATAAAAAATACTGTTGCCCTCGCGCTGATTACTGACCAGGCCCGCCTGAGACAGCACCTTAAGGTGGTGGCTCATACTCGACTGCTTGATATCGAATATCTGACAAAGCTCCAGCACGCCAAATGCGCCTTGCCCGAGCAGTTTCATGACTCCCATACGCAGAGGGTCTCCGGCGGCCTTGGACGCCTGAGCCAGTCTGGCCAAAGTTAAATCGTTGGTAGTCAGATCGTTCATGGTTGCCAGTATAGTGATTTTAAACTCTATATCAATTTTTTTTGATATAGATCTGTATCCCTTTGTAATGGGCCATGGAGGTCGCAGTTCGTCCACATCCGACCTGTTTGGATCTGAGCAACCTTGTATTATTGACACCTGTATAGAAATTAATGCCACGTACATCAGGATGACTCGATGACGATCAATACACCGCTTACTCTTTTTACGATCAACATGTCGCACTACAGCGAAAAAATTCGCTGGCTGCTGGATTATGAGGGCATTGAGTACAACGAGGTTGCACTGACACCGGCAGTGCACACTCTGCCAATGCTGATTAAAGGTAAGCGCGCAGAAACTACGGTTCCTTTGGTTCAGCGTGCTACTACCTGCGTGCAGGACAGCCCGAGAATTGTGAATTGGCTGAATAACGAATATGGCCCACTGAAAACCTTACCTGCGCAACATGAGCAAGAGATTGTTGCGATTCAGCAGCGCTTTGATGCGATAGGTAAGCCGGTGGCTCGCTATCTGTATCTTCCCGGCTTTGCTCACGACGCCTTGATCAAAGATATCTGGACTCAGTTCGCCAAACCATGGGAAGAGGTATTCGTTCGAACTTTCTATCAGGTAATCAAACCTGTTTTCAAAGTTAAGCTGAAAATTAATAGAAAAGACGTCGCCCGTGCCGAGCAGAAAATCGATGCAGAAATCCGCTGGTTGGAGGAGCGCATTCAGCAAGGGCCATATCTGGTAGGGGATCAACTGACGGTTGCTGATATAACAGCGGCCTCTCTGCTGGCTCCGCTAGCTTGCCCTGAAGAACATCCTATCTACGGTACAGCCGAGTTCCGGGAGAAAATGGCTGGTCCTGCCCAGCAGTGGGCTGACAGTTCAGCACTTATGTGGGTCAGAGAAATATACGCGAAGCACCGAGGCGTTATCTGGGCTAAGCCTCCAGTGGCTGCCTGACGTTAAAATCTTTCGCGTTAACACTCTGTTTGCTAACGCACTGGCATGATGGTTAACTACTGGCTGTTTATACAGTTTAAGCGTTCGCCATCATGCGCCTCTTCATTGCCGAAAAACCCAGTCTTGCCCGCGCCATTGCCGAGGTTCTTCCCCGCCCACATAAAAAAGAAGAAGGCTGTATTCGTGCCGCCAATGGTGACGTCGTCAGTTGGTGTATTGGTCATTTATTAGAGCAGGCGGACCCAGAAGCCTACAATCCACTCTACAAAAAGTGGCAACTTGACCACCTGCCCATTTCGCCCGATGAGTGGCAGCTCCAGCCAAAGCCTAAAACCCGGAAGCAACTGAGCGTTTTACGTAAGCTGATTAAAGAAGCCGATCAGTTAGTGCATGCAGGAGACCCTGACCGTGAAGGCCAGCTGTTAGTGGATGAGGTGATTGATTACCTGAAAACGCCACAGACCAAGCGCCGCAATGTTCAGCGCTTACTGGTCAGTGACCTGAATCCATCGGCAATCAAGCGTGCTCTGGGCGAGCTGCGTAGCAACAGCGAGTTTATTCCCTTATCTGTTTCTGCATTGGCTCGTAGCCGGGCAGACTGGTTATACGGAATTAATCTCACACGCGCCTGGACGATCAAAGGACAGCAGGCGGGTAATCGCGGCGTACTGTCTGTTGGACGGGTACAGACACCGGTTCTCGGGTTGGTCGTCCGGCGCGATAAAGAGATCCGCGACTTCGTCAGTAAGCCCTTTTACGAGGTTCAGGCGGCCATACACCTGAGTGCTGAGCAGCCTCCCAGCTTTTTCGCTAAGTGGCAGCCTAGCGAGGCATGTCGGCCGCATCAGGATGACGAGGGGCGGGTACTGAATCCGAATCTTGCTAAGAACGTGATCGACCGGATTCGTCAGCAGCCAGCGCAGGTAAAAGCGTTTGATAAAAAACCGGGCAAGCAAAATGCATCTTTGCCCTACAACCTGTCCTCTCTACAGATCGACGCCGCAAAAGCCTTCGGTATGGCAGCGAAAACGGTACTGGATGTTTGTCAGAGCCTGTATGAAAAATACCAATTGATAACCTATCCAAGATCAGACTGCCGTTATATACCCGTTGCACATCACAGTGAAATGCCGCAAGTCTCTGCGGCTATCCAGACTGTCATTGCAGATGCTGGCGACATGCTGAAGCATACTGATGAATCCAGAAAGTCAGCCGCATTTAATGACAAAAAAGTCGGCGCACACCATGCGATTATTCCGACATCTAAAAAATACTCGGGTAACTTAAATGATGCAGAGAAAAAGATTTATCGGTTAATAGCCCGCCAGTATTTACTGCAGTTTTGTGGTGCCTTTCAGTATTCTGACACCCTCATTGAGCTTGAAATTGCTGGTGGTCGGTTCATTGCCCGTGAACGGATCACCTTGGCAGCCGGCTGGAAAGCGTTAATGCCTGCGCGTGAAAAAACATCGCCGCCATTACCTGATCTGGTGGCAGGTCAGGCCTTATGGAGCGGTGAGCCTAAGCTGGAAGAGAAGCATACTGAACCACCGAAGCATTACACAGATGCAACCTTGCTCGCGGCCATGACCGGGATTGCCCGCTACGTTAAAGACCCGGAGCTACGTAAGGTCCTGAAAGATACGGACGGGCTTGGCACTGAGGCCACACGGGCGAGCATCATAGAGCTGCTGTTTAAGCGTAAATTTCTGCAGCGACAGGGTAAGCAGATTCAGGCAACAGAGACAGGACGGCAATTGATATCAGTTCTTCCGGACGCCTGCTCGCAGCCGGATATGACTGCCTATTGGGAACGCCAGCTGAACGATATCTGCGAAGGCGAAGGAAGCTACCAAGGCTTTATGCAGCCTCTGAGCGATCGGTTAATTGAGCTGGTGGAAGCAGCAAGGTCAGCGACTATGCCCGTGATGAGATCGGGTACACAAACTGGCCAGAAAAGCCCCCGAAAAGCGACGTATCGGCGAAGGAAGAAAGGCGTTGCGAAATCTGGCCGATAGGCATATTAGTAATTTCCTATCAGGCTGAGAAATACTATCAATTTAATCCTTATCTTTGTGTTGTGTAATTTGATCACATCTCCACAGATTACGACCCAAGGAATAAGTAATGAAAAATTTTATAAATGTAATTAAAAATTCTTACGCCAATGTGAAAACTCTGGATCAAAAAGCCTCAGTAACCTGCAACTACGCCGACAACTATTACGGCGATCAGGTCTGCTTACTGATACATAAGAAGTAAGTTTCATCTGTCGGTTGCTTTGATCTCAGATCAACCGGCGGCTGCGTGCACTCTCTTCCAGTTCAGCCCGGAAGGCGGGGTGTGATATATCAATCAGAGCTCTCGCACGTTGCGGAAGTGACAAGCCTTTCAGGTCTACACAGCCAAACTCAGTAACGACAAAATGGGCATCCATTCTTGTGTCGGTCACGCATCCGCCTGATAGCTCTGGAACGATGCGGCTCAGAGTCCCTTTTCGTGCGGTCGAATGCAGCGCAATAAAGGAACGGCCGCCATGGGATGCGAATGCACCACGGACGAAATCAAGTTGACCTCCGGTGCCAGAAAACGGTGTGCCCTTTATGGATTCGGCGTTGATCTGGCCTGTGATATCAACCTCTATGGCTGAGTTAACCGAGACCATGTTCGGGTTCTTGCGAATGACTGCAGGGTTATTGACCCATGAGGCCGGGTAACCAACAACCGATGGGTTGTCGTCCATAAAGTCGTACATGGCACGGTCACCAATAGCGAGGGTGTAGACATGCTTATGCTGCATCAGCCGCTTTTCCCGACCATTGATAACGCCTTTCTGGATAAGAGCAGCGATTGCTGGAGAAAACAGTTCACTGTGTAGCCCCAGATTTTTGTGTGACCCCAGCAGGCGGGCGACGGCTGCGGGTACACCCCCGACGCCCATCTGTAACGTATCGCCATCCTGAATGTATTCTGCGACCTGCCGAGCGATCAGTTGATCGGTTTCAGACGGCTCAGGTTCGGTCACTTCAGAAAGGGCACTATCAGATTCGACAAGAGCATCAACCTCTGAGATATGTACAGAGCACTCACCAAAGGTGCGAGGCATCTTGGGGTTTACTTCAACGATGACTTTCTTGGCTTTACGGATAACCGAAGCACCATAATCTGCATTGGTACCCAGGCTGAAGTACCCGTGTTTATCCATAGGAGATACCGTTACCATAAAGCAATCAGGCTCGGTCTGCCGGGTTAAAAGGCGGCCTACCTGATGAAAGGCACATGGAACAAACTCAACCCAATGCGGATTCTGAAGTCCAGCGATGGCTTGACGGTCGTGACTGCTTAAAAACAGACACCTGGGGGTGAATTTACCTTCGAGCTCATTTTTCAACAGAGAGTCTGCCAGAGCTTCGGTGCCATGCATGTAATAGATATTGAGTGGAGGTAATTGATCGTTTGTAAAAGCCTCACCAAGAGCCTTCAATAAGGCCGGTGGCATTGCGACGCTCATTCCTAGGATCAGGTTTGTGCTGTCTTTCAGCAGACTAACGGCAGCATCAGGTAATAATCGTTTTTCATCATATTCTTTACGCCATTGCATGATTCCCTCCAGGCCTGATAAGCGAGTTGAAGTAAACATCCTCCTTCTTTATTACACCATCGTGATGTCAGAAGGCTGATCGTGAGCATTCTTCAGGTGAAACCAGACTACATTCTTGTCAAATAACAGAAGAACTACAGCCTATGGCGTCGCGAATGCTCGCCAATTCTACCCAGGGATCGAGAACCACCTCAGCCAGCACCGGGGGTGATCCCGGAAGAATTAGCGCTCATGCCAAGGAGTTCACACATAATTTACAGATCGCTCAGAAAGAGTCTGATATGTTATCGAATCATCAAGTGCAGTCACGGGAGAGTATGCATGCCGGGCATCAGGGTTCCAGACATTAAGATCACGATACAGAGATTGCGGGGTTTTAGCGCCATTTTAACGCTGGCTGTAGCGACTTTCACGTTGGTCGCTTGCGGAGGCGGCAGTGATGGCAGCTCGGGTGGTTTTATTGATGTAGGAACCTCAGAAGAAACGGCCACCATCGACATCACATTTGCACCTGGGCTTCGTGGTCCTGAAGCAGAACCCTCTGTCTCAGAACTCTCTGTTACAGATAACGATGCCATTGTGATTAACTCACGCGTTACTGGAACCGCTCTTCCCGGCGTTGCGGATACTGCGTCTGAATTTGAACTGACTTACACGCCGCTGGTGGATCGTGAGGTGCTCATTGTACTCAGTAGTACTGAAGCCCCGAACCTTGATCTCGAGGTCAGTGACAATTCTCTGAATAGCGAACAGAGCGAAAATTCAAACTCCTACGAAGTGCTGTTGATGGATGTCGATGCAGGGCGTACCTATACATTAACGGTCTCAACGCTTGCAGAAGGAGGGCAGTTTACACTTCTACTGACCGAGCCAAACCGGGCTTCTTTAGGCCTGACTGATACTGAGTATTTTGTCACTCATGAACGGCGTGGTTCTACCCTTTGTGATAGCTCTCCGGAAGGGGCTTACGTACAGCAAACCTACTGGATAATTAACTGGGCAGAGGGGTATATCTCCGACCCTGATGAAACTCTTAACTTTACCAGTGTCGACGGAAATGCCTTCAGTAGTGAGCAGACGCTGGATCTTGGCTCTGTGACAGAAAATTTCTCGTTGACGCTGGATACTAATTCTACGACGGGCGTTGTCTCGGGTAACGCCACTCAGACCCGGACATTTTCTTCTGGCGAATTTAGTCAGTGTGTTACCGAAATAGATTTTCGTGAAGGGCAGGTAAAACTGTAAATGCAGAAAGTCTCAGAGCATAAAAAAACCCCGGTTAATCCGGGGTTTTTTATTTCACTCATTTGAAAATAAAATCAGGGAAATTATTTACAAGGAGTAATCCATTCAGCATTGAATGGGTTCTTGCCCGTCACAGTATCAAAGTACATGGTCTGTAGTTTTTCGGTGACTGGGCCGCGACAACCCTTACCGATAATGCGACCATCCAGAGACTGAATCGGCAGTACTTCTGCTGCAGTGCCAGTGAAGAAGGCTTCGTCGGCAACGTAGACTTCGTCACGGGTAATGCGTTTTTCGCGTACTTCATAACCCAGAGACTGAGCCATTTCGATAATGGTCTTACGGGTAATACCATCCAGGCATGAGGTCAGTTCCGGCGTGTAAATAATGCCATCACGAACCAGGAAGAAGTTCTCACCAGAGCCTTCAGCCACATAACCTTCGTTATCCAGAAGCAGGGCTTCTTCACAACCGCTGTCGATGGCCTCACGCAGAGCCAGCATTGAGTTGATGTAGTTGCCGTTCGCTTTCGCTTTACACATGGTGATGTTCACGTGGTGGCGGG
>NZ_DDKU01000121.1:0-935 GCF_002339775.1 Thalassolituus sp. UBA2590 | reverse complement strand
GGGTGTAGCTTGAGGTGCGGATTTTAATGCCCTGAGTTTTGGCTTCTTCACCCATGTAAGCCGGCCATTCCCAGGCGGCAACCATGACATGAACTTTCAGGTTGTCAGCACGCAGGCCCATGCCTTCAGAGCCGTAAAACGCCATTGGTCGGATGTAAGCACTGTCGAGGTTGTTTTCACGCACTGCAGCACGCTGAGCTTCGTTCAGCTCTTCGCGGGTGTAAGGCAGTTTCATATTCAGAATGTGTGCGGAGCGGAACAGGCGGTCGGTGTGTTCCTGCAGACGGAAAATCGCCGCGCCCTGATCAGTTTCATAAGCCCGCACACCTTCAAAGACGCCCATACCGTAATGTAGGGTGTGAGTCAGTACGTGAACTTTGGCATCGCGCCAGTCGACTAACTCTCCGTCAAGCCAGATCAGACCATCACGGTCAGACATGGAAGGTAGCATAAGGACCTCACTCGTAAATGTAATGTTGTATTCGGTAATTCAGTAAACGTTCAGCAGTCTGCGCTTGCCTTGCAGTGGTTATGACTGCTCGGGTTCAAGCCAGAGTTTCCAAAGTCGGGTCACATCATTACGCCGTGCATCAAATCCGAGTGCCGACACTGAGTCGCTCTCGAGGAGCAGGGATTGTTTCTGCAATGCACGCCGGTGAGTTTCGGCTCGGTAGGACAGGTAGGTTTCCTGCAGGGTCTGACAGTCTTTTGGAGCCATCAGACCGGCCTTCGTTAAGGCATCCAGCAACCGCATGTTATCGGTGACCTGAGTAAGCTCAGGGTGCTGGTGTGACCAGGCCAGTACGCCATATTGAACCAGAAACTCGATGTCAACAATACCCCCTTCATCCTGTTTCAGGTGAAACTGCTGGCCGTTCGTATCTTTAGAGCCGAGATTATCCCTCATTTTTTGCCGCATGGCTCGCACTTCTTCG
>NZ_DDKU01000010.1:1605-5656 GCF_002339775.1 Thalassolituus sp. UBA2590 | reverse complement strand
CCGGAATACGCCACCAGACCTTTGGACTGATCACACCACTCCCTACGATAAATGCCGTTTCTGCGATAATCCGGTTCCAGCTTCGTGACAAGGTGCTGGTCTGTCCATTGGACTGATGATTCAGTGACAAACGTACATAATCTACGATTTTATCTTTCAGCATCCAGCTAACCATCAATTCAGGTTCGTGGTTAGTCTCCCGGAAGGGCCGGGAGATATCACTGTTATACACTTGCCAGAATGAACGGTTGGTATAACCCAATTCAATGCGACTGAAGTTTCCGAGTACATCTTCCGCAATAATGTATTTGAGGCTTAACTGTACAATAGCCTCCAGATGGTCATAGCCCTCTTCAAGCGGAACGTTTTCATCAGCGTACTGGTTAATAGCACGCTCAAGTTCGTCGTTGCTGGGCCTGGCCTGCCAGGTCAGAGGCAGAAAGTAGTTGGGGCGATGAGGTAAAAGAACATAGGGGTTTTCAGAAGCCAGCATCTCAGTGCGAACTTTATCGATCAAGGTGGGTAAGTTTTTAGCCTCGTCGGGGAATTCGTCTTCCGAGACAACCTGAACTTCCATGGTCTCAGTTTTAATACCAGCAGGAATATCCTTACGGACGATTGGCTCCCTTTCCTGCTGTGCTGGAGCTGTTTCAGCAGAATGGACATTGATCGCGCAAACAGCAATGTACGCTACAAGAGCGCTTCTCAGAATCGTCATAACAGGAGCCTTCAGGTTGGTAATCTTCCAGCAGGCAAGACTACCACGAATCGCCTGAAGGCGCCTGATCATGCCACGTGAGCAGCTTCGAGGAATGGTGTCCGCACAGCCTGAAATTCATTTTTGCAGTGCGGACAGGTTCTGGTATCACGCGAGAGTATCTTGTTATGAAGGTGAAACAGCTGACTGTCCTTTTCCCAGCAATAGGAGCAGTACGGCTGACCGAATGGCCGTCCATCGAGCGTTTTATAATAACCGTCACCGCGACGCTTCAGGTTGCCACGATAGACAATCGCCTCATGCATCCGAATCAATTCAGCATCTTTTTCTTCGATCACATCCTGAAGCAGAGACAATTCCATCTTTGCTTCCGACACCGAGGCTGTCAGATCAGCCAGTAATCGCTTGAGGTCACTTTTTTCCAGCAGGTAACCCGACTGGCGGATTGCCCTGGCTACGTCTTTTGCCCCTTCAAGGGTGTCCATCACAGCTTCTACAGTACCGTGCACTGGCATAGTCAATCTCCCGACAATTTCCGGTAGAAAAGCGTCGCTTTTCCGACACTTCTTACAATATAGAAGCTATGCAGCAGTTTTAATGCCAGTGTGGGTAAACCTCAGCTAAGAATTACTCATTACCAGAGACTACTTTTCACTTACTTCTCGACGAATGCACGCTCGATAACGTAATGACCAGCGTGCCCGCCGCGGGCTTCTTTAAAGCCCAGCTCGTCGAGCATGTCGGTCAGCTCATCGAGCATCGCCGGGCTACCACACAGCATAAAGCGGTCATTCTCAGGATCGATGTCCTCAAGGCCTATATCCGCTGCCAGCTTGCCACTGCGGATCAGATCCGTCAGGCGTCCGGTATTACGGTATTCTTCCCGGGTCACAGTCGGGTAGTAAATTAACTTCTCCTGCACGATGTCCCCGAAGTACTCGTTGTTTGGCAGTTCGTTTTCAATACGGTCCTGATAAGCCAGCTCAGATACGTAACGAACACCGTGAGTCAGAATGACCTTATCGTATTGCTCATACACATCGAGGTCTTTAATGATGCTCATAAACGGCGCCAGCCCCGTTCCTGTGCTCAACAGATAAAGGTTCTTACCCGGCAGAAGGTTATCTGTAATCAGGGTACCCACTGGCTTGGTTCCCACCAGGATCTCATCACCGACAGACAGTTTCTGCAGGTGCTTGGTCAGAGGGCCGTCCTGAACCTTAATTGAGAAAAACTCCATCTCTTCTTCGTAGTTCGCGCTGGCGATACTGTAAGCTCTGAGCAGTGGCTTATCTTCAACCTCAAGCCCGATCATAGTGAAATGACCATTCTTAAAACGCAGTCCCTGATTACGGGTGGTAGTGAAGCTGAACAGTGTGTCATTCCAATGATGTACGCTCGTAACTGTTTCACGAATCAGGTTGCTCATGTTGGCGACTCCGTTGTTTCTGAAAGATGCTGAGCTAATTGCTCAAAGAATGACCACAGGTTACGCCTACTATAAAATTCGATAAAACAACTTATTTTGATATAATTAATCGAATATACCGATCAAAGTATTCCCGGACGTATAACAATGAGATACACATTGCGGCAACTCGAAGTCTTCCTCGCGATCGCACAAGCTGGCAACCTGACCCGCGCAGCGACTGAACTGAACATGTCCCAAAGTGCGGCGAGCAGTGCTCTGAAAGATTTGGAAACCCAGTTCGACGTACTCTTGTTCGACCGGGTTGGCAAACGCCTGCAGTTGAGTGATCGCGGTAAGCAACTTCGCCCGGCAGCCGAACGCCTGATGGGGATGGCCGATGATCTGGAGCAGAGTCTTCTGAACAATGCAGATGCCGGCCCACTCAATATCGGGGCAACCTTATCCATCGGGAATTATCTCGCTGTGCAGATGGTCGCGGAGTACATGAGCCTCCATCCGGATGCTCCGATTACGCTGGACGTTGAGAATACTGAACACATCGCCGAGCGCGTTCTGAATTTTGAACTGGACGTCGGTATGATCGAGGGCGAATTTCAGCACCCTCATCTGGATATAAAACCCTGGCGTAGTGATGAGCTGACAGTATTCTGCAGCCCAGAACATGAGTTAGCCACTTCTGACACAGTCACCGATCAGCAACTGATGGCGGCGTCCTGGATTCTTCGTGAAAATGGTTCAGGTACGCGGCAGGCGTTTAATCGGGCAATGCGCGGCCTGCTTCCTGAGATGAATATTGCGCTGGAGTTACAGCACACGGAGGCAATTAAACGCGCGGTGCAGGAAAACCTCGGTGTTGGTTGCCTGTCTTTAATGACGCTGGAGGATGAACTTCAAAGCGGACGCCTGGTACGTATCCAGACACCTGAGCGTGACCTTCATCGCCGACTGTACCTGATATTACATAAACAGAAATATCAGAGTGCAGGTATACAGGCGTGGATGGATCTTTGCCAGAAATGGTCGTCATAAGACACTCTGACTCTTCTACGGTTGTGGTAATCTTTTCGATCGAACTCCAGTTGTAGAAGCCGATGCTGTTTTATCTTGTCGATGATCATCAGATGTTTGCTGAAGCCCTGAAAAATATCATTGAGGGATTTGGCTACAACTGTTCCGTGCGCATCTTCCCGGACGCCCGACCTGCTCTCGAACAACTGAAATCCGAAAAACCTGACCTGATCATTCTAGACCTTGAAATGGAAGGTATGGATGGCACAGATATGCTGAAGATACTTTCTCAGCATGGCCTTGAGATACCTGTACTGGTCTGCTCTGGTAATCTCACGCCACACAATATGGCAGAGATTAAAGCGGCTGGCGCGCGCGGATTTTTAAGAAAGTCAGAGAGCATAAATGAGGTGAAGGAGGCCATCGTTGCCGTCGTTGAGGGTGGCTATTACCCACCTGCATTTCGCGATGCCAAAACAGGTAAAACTGGCACCGAAAACCCTCTCTCTCCACGGCAACAAGCCATTCTCACGTTAATGAAATCCGGAATGAGCAATGGAGAAATAGCTGACATGTTATTTCTGAGTCCAAACACAATCAAAACCCATGTCCGTCTTATGTACGGCACCCTTAACGTCAGCAGCCGAATTGAGTGCCTTAACAAAGCAAGGTCTCTCGGTCTCTGAGCCTAAGCTGTTCCTGAATTCTTATTTTCAAAGTGAATCGACTACGGAATATTAAGTTGAGCAATCGCCGTAGTAATTTCTGTATTGCTGACAGGTTTAAACAACACTGGATAACCACCTGCCTTCAATATCTGAATTCTTTCAGGTGAGGTATTACCAGTCATGATTATCGCGGGAACGGGTCTGATCTGTAACCACTTTCATGGA
>NZ_DDKU01000010.1:0-1185 GCF_002339775.1 Thalassolituus sp. UBA2590 | reverse complement strand
GTTAGCGAATCACCCTGAAGTTAGATCGAAGGATGTCGCTGAGTCTTTAGGCATACATCCAGTGATGCTTTACCGTTGGCAAATGGAACATCGCCGCGGTGAACTTAAAGAAAATAAGCACATGAAAAAAGAAGCTCCATCGCCTAAACGCCGCGCTGATCGTACTGATCCTGTGAAAGAGGCTGAAGAGAAGCTGGCTGCAGCGGAAAAGCGCATCAAGAAGCTCGAACGTGAGCTTGAGAATCGTAATGATGAGATCGAACTTCTAAAAAAGGCCGAACGGTTCTTCCAGCGAAAAAAATAGATTTATACGAGCTTGTTGAGAAGAACCGTAAAGGACGTGATGTTCGGCAGTTATGTAAGTTGCTTGGCGTTTCCAGAAGCGGATTTTACGCCTGGCGCTCCCGCGGCGAGAGTGATCGGCAGCGATACGATGGTGAGCTGAAAGAAGCCATTGTAGAGCTGCATCAAGGCTTCAGAAGAGCTTACGGAGCCCGTCGGATACACCAGCAATTACGTCGTAATGGCTTTGATTGTAGTGTCCGAAGAGTGACACGCCTGATGAAAGAAGTGGGTGTAGAGGCTTCCAGTAAAGGGCTTTACACGTGGAATCCGGGACGGCATGAGTTCTATAGTTCAACGGGTAACCTATTGTCTGAAGACGCTCGTGCATCGGCTGAGGGGCAACACTGGGCAGGAGACTTCACTTATATCCGCACAGGCTCTGGATGGCTCTATCACGCTATCGTTGTCGACCTCTTTAGTCGACGAGTGTTAGGCTGGTCATTCAGTCGTAAGCGGAACAGTGAGCTTACGAAAAGCGCTTTGAGAATGGCTCTATCGCGTGAAAGACCATCCGTTGGATGTATCTTTCATTCGGACCAGGGTATTGAATATGCAGCTCACGAATATCGAGATTTAGTTGAGTCTGCGAATATGCGACGAAGTATGAGTCGGAAGGCGACGCCATTGGATAATGCAATCGTTGAATCCTTCTTTCATACTCTCAAAACTGAGCTGGTTCATCAGCAGAAGTTTGAAAGTGATATAGAAGCTGTTGCAAGAGTGGTGGAGTTTATCGAGTTTTATAACCGTGAGAGACTTCACTCTGGAATCGGGTATGAAAGCCCTGAAAATTATTCAAGGGCGTGTGCCTGAAGTGTCCACGAAAGTGGTAGCAGATCA